>NZ_CP047184.1:0-50818 GCF_009834245.1 Rathayibacter sp. VKM Ac-2801
CGCGATCCAGAGGTCTGCGGCTTCGTCCCTTCCGAATGCTCGCAGGAGTCCGGCCAGCGCGTCGACCTCGGTGCAGTTGAGGCGCGTGGCCAGGTCGTCGGCGGTGTCCCCGTGGGAGAACACGGACGCGAACTCGGCCACCGCGTCGAGGAGGGTCGGCTTCTCCGGGGCGGGGCTGGTGGTGATGGTGTCGGACATGGCGTTTCCTCCTCGATGGTGGTGCGGGCTACTGCTGGGTGCGGGTGAGGGTGTCCACGAACATGACGCCCTCGGGGCCGGGGATCGTGGCGGTGTGCGCGAGTGCCCACCCGTTGCGGGCGTGGGCGGCAAGGTCCTCGTCGCGCTCCGCGATCTTGCGGAACTGGTGGCGCATCCCCTCCTCGGTGGCGGCCGGGACGAAGGTGCTGACGGTCGTGATCTGCTGCTGCATCTCTCTTCTCCTCCTCATCGTTTTTTTGCCGTGATTCTCAATCAGGTTTGTCAAGCCAGGGGGGTGGTCTGGCTCGCCTGTTCTTCCTTCTCTCCCAGCGTTTTTTGCTTGGAAGGCACGTAGTGCCGAGCAGGGTCGGAGGCGGGAGCGCAACCCGAAGGGCGGCGGAGGAGAGGTTGTCGGCGCGATGTGAGGGAGCGCAGCGACCGCGTGGCGAGAACCTCGGAGGAGCCGGCCGCGCAGCGGCTTGCGTGGACGCCGGAGGCCCGTACGCTGCCGAAGGCTTCCAGGCAGAAATGCGCGCAGCGCACACCACAGCGCCGACCGAGGTCGGCGTCCGCTTGCTCGCGGAGACTTCCGCCGAGGGGGTTCGATCGGCCAGAGGACGAGCCTCTACTGGGAGGCTGTCTGCTCTTGAGCAGGAGCGCGCCGAGTGGCGTCCGCCTCGTGGCGATACAGCGACGCCCGATCCCACCTGACGAGGTGGCCCGGATCCTCAGCAGTAAGGCCGCGGGCACCGTTCCCTGGCGGTCTGCGTGCTCGTTCGCCTCGGTCTGCGCGGGGATGGAGAGCAGAGCGCTGCCTCGGGCCTTCACGCGAAGGAGCGCGCAACGGATCATCGCTCTCGCTGAAGCCGCCCGCCGCGCGGATGCTCTCCCAGCGATCTTCTCGCCTCGTTGAACGTCCGCGACTGCTGTGTCGTGTCCTCGGTGGGACCACCTCGGCCCCCGCACTACAGGAGGCATCATGCTCAAGCGAATCGCGACCACTGTGACGACTGCGGCGTTCGCCGCCGTCCTTCTCGCCGGATGCTCGACGGCCGCCGGCTCGGCCGCCTCGTCGGAAGCGCCGGCCGACAGCCCCTCCGCCACCGCGACGGCCTCCTCCACCGCGACCGCCTCCGCTGAGACGGCGGCTCTCACGACGGCGTCCTCGCCGCTGGGCGAGGTCATCACGGACGAGGCCGGCTACACCGTCTACACGTTCACGAAGGACACGCAGAACTCGGGCAGCAGCAGCTGCTACGACGAGTGCGCCACGACCTGGCCTGCCGTGTCGGCGTCCAGCACGACCGCAGCGGACGGGATCACCGGAGAGGTCGGCTCGATCACGCGCACCGACGGGACGACCCAGCTGACCGTCGACGGATGGCCGGTCTACCGGTTCGCGAAGGACACCGCGCCGGGCCAGGTCAACGGGCAGGGTGTGAAGGACGCCTGGTACGTCCTCCTCCCTGACGGCACGATGAACAAGGAAGCCGCGGCCATGAGCACCGCCACCCCGGCGTCCTGATGCGACGGCGACCCGTCCCCGCGGGCAGCGAAGCGCATCGCCCGGGCGGGTCGCCGGTTCTCGACAGGCAAGGACGGAAAGGGATGACCGGCAGTGATCGAAGCAACCGTGATGAGGGAGCGCGCTGTGGCGCTTCGAGGCGGTGAGCACTGTGCCCCGCCCCGTCGATGAGCTCCTGGCGGCGCTGTACGAGAGTCACGGCCCGGCGTTGCGGCGCTTCGTGCAGAACCTCACTCGGAACGCGGCGCTGACGGAGGACGTCGTGCAGGAGACGATGGTCCGGGCCTGGCAGCGCCCGCAGGTCCTCGAACGTGACGCCGACGCCGCTCGCGCGTGGCTGTTCACCGTCGCCCGCAACCTCGTCATCGACGACGCCCGATCCGCTCGGAGCCGACGCGAGGTGCCGGCGAAGGACGAGGACGGCGGCGGCGCCGTCCCCGATCGCACCGACGCGGTCCTGGACAGCATCCTCGTCGCCGACGCTCTCGCATCGCTGTCGGTGGAGCATCGTCAGATCGTGGTGGACGCGTATTTCCTCGGACACACCGTCCCCGAGATCGCCCGCCGGCACTCCATCCCCGAGGGAACAGCGAAATCTCGATTGCACTACGGACTGCGCGGTCTGCGACTGGCTCTGCAGGAAAGGGGCGTCACCCGATGAACGACCACCACGGAAGCTCTGCGATGGAGGACGAGTACCGCGACTGGGACGCGTCCTACGTCCTCGGCGCTCTCCCCGCGGATCAGCGACTCGAGTACGAGCAGCACCTCAGCGGCTGCGCGGCCTGCCGCGCGGCCGTGGCAGAGCTGGCAGGACTGCCCGGGATCGTCGGTCGCCTCTCGGTCGAGGACGCTCTCGCCATCAGCGCATCGGACGACGGCGAGGAGGCGCCGCCGTCTGTGGTGACGCTGCCCGCCATCGCTCACCGTGTCCGGACGCGCCGACGTCGGCGCCGGCTGGTGACGTCCCTCGCCGTCGCGGCCGCCGTGACCGCCTCCGTCTTGGGCGGGGTCGCACTGGGCACGGGCATCGCGGGCGCTCCCGTGGCGAGCGAGGCGACCCTGGAACCGATGGACCCGATCGCGGCGGATCCCGCTCTCGCTGCGGACATCCAGGTCGAGGGGAAGCCGTGGGGCACCCGGCTGGAGTGGAGCTGCACCTACAGTGGTGATGCGCCCGCCGACGCGGAGTACGAACTCGTGATCACCCGCACAGACGGCAGCACGATCACCGTCGCCACCTGGACGGCGGCCGGGCAGCGCGCCGTCGACCTGGCGGCGTCCACGGGCATCGCCCGATCGGAGATCACCGTCGTCGACATCAGGGTCCGCGGCACGAACACCCCCCTCGTCCGCACCGACACCTGAGACACCGCCCACCCTCAGGAGACACCGCCACTGCCCGCGGTGCCGCGGACACCGGACAGGAGCAGACCATGAGCACCGAGACCACACCGCTGCACATCACCCGCGAGGGCCCGAGAAGCTTCATCGGCCGCAACGCGCGAGGAGCCGAGGTCCGCATCGGCGGGTCGGACGCCGACGGCGTGTTCTCGCCCGGCGAGCTGCTGCACCTCGCCCTCGCCGCCTGCGGCATGCTCTCCTCGGACCACCTCCTCGCCAGCCGACTCGGAGCCGACTTCGAAGCGACCACCGACATCACCGCGACCAAGCCCAAGGGTGAGGACCGCTACGACTCCATCACCGCCGTGATCCGCGCCGACCTGTCGGCGCTCGATCCCGAGCGGATCGCCTCACTGTCCGAACGCACCCACCGGGCCGTGGATCGCCAGTGCACCGTCGGCCACACGCTCGAGCACGGCGCGGCGTACACCGTCGACGTCGTGGACGACCCGGCCGCTCCCGTCAGCGGTCCGAGGACGGGGACCGTCTGAGATCAGCGCCTCATCGGTCACGACGACCGGTGCCGACCGAGCCGCGGACGTCTCCCTTCAGTGCCGTCAGTCTGCGATTCGCCGACCGGATCCGAGACGATTCGCGAGGCGGAGCGCGTTCACGGAGCGGAGGTGCTGGTCGGCGCGGTGACGTCCGTTGGCCGGTGAGGGGTGCGGTGCCGCGAGTACGGGGACGACACGGGGATCATCGTGCAGGGTCAGATAGCGCATGACCCCGTCGAGCGCCACGGTCCCGTAGGTGACGACGGCGCCGAGCGCGGGCAGCAGCTCCAGCAGCTCACCGAGCGCGAGCCGACCCTCCTCGATGTCCGCGGGGCGGACGCGGCCAGGGATCTCCCACGGGATGAGGTTCCATCGGAGGTAGTGGTCGCGGGAGAGTCCGGACTCGATTCGGGCCGCCCGGAACGCGGCGGCGGTGGGCCCGAGGTTGTCCTCGCTGCAGACGGCAGCGGATCCCGCGGCGATCGTCCGAGGGCCGGGTGACTGCATCAGCACCAGGACGCGACTGGCGGTGCCGCCGGAGCAGGGATCGAAGCCCGGAACGAAGCGTCCGGTCGCGTCCGCGGTACTCCGCCAGGTCTCGGCGAGGGCGTTCAGGCTTCGGACATCCACGATGGTCCTCGATCCCGGTCAGGCCGGCCGCGGTGGTGCGAGCAGGGTTCCGCGGATCACGGAACCGTGGAACGTGCGGGCGGCGACGATGATCCACGCGGCGACCAGGCCGACGTAGTAGAGCACCGCGAGGCCGGCGACAACCGTGAGACCGGAGTGCAGGGCGAGGCCGTTCAGTCCGGTGACGCAGGTGCCGACGGGGAACGTGAACGACCACCACGTCAGGCTGAACGGCAGGTGCTCCTTCGCGGTGCGGAGGGTGATCGCGAGGGCGATGACGGTCCAGAGCAGTGCGAAGCCGAGCATCGCGAAGCCGTACACCAGAGCCACGACCAGCAGCGCACGCGCCATGCCGGCGTCCACGACGGTGGGCGCGTTCGAGGCGAGCAGATTCACGGCGGTGATCGACTGTCCGACCGGACCGAGGACGATCCACAGCGTCGGCACCATCCCCGCCGCTCCGACCTTGTGCTGCGCGAGCCGGTTCCAGATCAGGGTGATCACCACCAGCGACGCGACCAGGCTGAGGCCGAAGAAGCCGTAGCAGGACCACAGGAGCGTCTCCCGCGCTTGCCCGGCGGGCGCGTACGGCAGCAGCAGTGCGCCGGTGGAAGCGGACACCATCGGCGGAACGATCGGCATCAGCCAGCCGCCGAACGCCGAATCGGGCTTGTTCTCATGCCGGGTGAACGCGAGGTAGGGCACCAGGACCGCCGTCACCAGCCCGCCGAGAGTCCCCGCACCCCAGAGCACCCAGTCGATGGTGACAGCGGCCGGCAGGCCGATCCAGTCCTTGCCGAGGAGGAGGGTTCCCGCGCCGACAGTGAGGAACGCCATGGGCGGCGCGCCGTAGAAGTGCGAGAGCACGGGATTCAGGTGGTGCCTCACCGCTGTACCGCGGTAGCGGACCCAGTGCAGCCCGGTCGCGACCGTCAGCGCGACGAGCAGCAGCGCGGCGATCGCCCAGACGACGGTGGCCCCGGTGCGGAGTCCGGGGAACTGGAGTGGCAGGGACGCGGCGGCGACCGCGACGATGCCGGTGCCCATGATCGACGCGAACCAGTTCGGCGTCAGGTTCGACACGATCAGTCCCGGATGCTCCAACTCCCGGAACAAGCGCCTCGACCGCGGAGGATGCCCGATCGAGGAAGATGCGCGGGCGGGGGAGAAAGTTGTCATGCCTCCAGCCTGAGCATCGCCGGCACCAGCCGATACAGCGATCGTCTTGGCGGGGCACAATGAGTGCTTGTGGCGACGCGGCGATTGACGGACCGGATCCTGGATCTCGACACGCTGGAGGTGCTCGAGCGCATCGCCGAGGCGGGCTCGCTCTCCCGCGCTGCCGAAGACCTCGGCGTCACCCAGCAGGCCGTCTCGGCGCGTCTGCGGGTCGCGGAGCGCGCCATCGGGCAGCCGCTCGTGCGCCGCTCTCCGACCGGGTCCCTGATGACCGACGCGGGCCGGCTCGTGCTCGAGCTGGCCGGCCCGGTCCTCGAGGCGTCCCGCCGCCTCGAGGCGGGCGCGGCAGCACTGCGACAGCCGACCGGCTCACTGGTTCTCGCGGCGTCGCAGACCATCGCCGAACTGCTGCTCCCACGCTGGCTCCTCGAATTCCGACAGCGCACACCCGAGGTGAGTGTGCAGCTGATCGCCGGCAATTCAGCCACGGTCACAGAGCTCGTGAGATCCGGTGCCGCGCAACTCGGATTCGTCGAGACACCAGCGTCCACGGCCACGCTCTCCTCTGACGTGGTCACGGAGGACGAACTCGCTGTCGTCGTGGCACCCGACCACCCCTGGGCACGCGCGGCGAGTATCAGCGCCGAGGACTTGGCCGGCACCGCACTGCTGACACGAGAGGAAGGCTCCGGCACCCGGACGACCCTCGAAGCATGGCTCCACGACGCCGGGCTCGCACTCACGACTCCCGCCGCGATCCTTGAAACGACGGCGATCATCCGAGCGAACGCCCGCGCCGGCATCGCGCCCGCAGTCATGAGCATCCTCACCGTCGAAACAGATCTCGCCGCGCGCTCACTGATACGAGTGCCCCTCCGCGGACCAGCACTCGTGCGACCCCTCCGCGCCATCTGGTCCGATCGCATCGGGTCGTCCGCGGCGGCGTTCCTGGAGATCGCGCACGAGATGCGCTGACCGGTGCACGGCTCGTCGCAACGCCGATCACGCCAGCGGCCGTGTCTGCTCGAGCTGGAAGGCGGTTTTCCGCCTTAGCAACCGGAGGGCGCAGTGCAACCCGCAGGGCGAGGGGGGAGAGAGTTTCGGCGCGAAATAAGGGAGCGCAGCGACCGCGTGCTGAAAGTCTCGGAGGAGTCGGTGGCGCAGCCACTTGAACGGAGCCCGTAGGTAGCTACGACCGCAGCGAAGCGGAGGGAGCCGCCGAAGGCTTCACGGCAAAAAAGGGTGTGAGCCCGCAGGGCGACCAACGGCGGCCGGCGCAGCCGGTCGACCTCCGGGCGTCGCTCCGTCGACGCTGCGCGGGCGGAGCTCGCGCCCCGCCGCCGGCGGAACATCGGGGAGTGTGAGGGGGTCGCCCCTCACGGGCCGGCCCGGTCCGGGGCGGCCCGCGCCCGCGCTCAGAGGGTGAGGGTGTGCAGGATCAGGACGGTGGAGCCGATGGGCTTTCCGAAGTCGGTGTAGTCGAGGGTTTCGCGGCGGTTGCTGATGAGGTCCAGGGCCACCAGCTCCTCCTCGGACTCATCGCTCATGCCGCCCGGGTCGTCCTCCCACTCGCGGAGGGTCTGACGATCGGCGTCGAGGACTCTCCACAGCCCCCAGACGTGGGCGACGGGGCCGGTCGTCTCGTACTTGAACACGAGGGCGGTAGCGGTGGGCCAGGCGTGCGCGGCCGCGGCGACGATCAGCGCTCGCGCGGCCGCGGCGATCGCGTCGAGGTCGCCGGTCGCGGTGGCGGCGGCGACGGCGGCTTGCGCATCGCGCAGCGCCGGGGTGTGTCCCCACACGTCGACGTCGACGGCGGGTGTCGTGGTGGTGGTCATGGCGGGCCTTTCTGCAGGAGTCGGGAGCGGGGGTGCGGGGACCGGCGGATGCCGGTCCCCGCGGAGCGGCTAGCTGATCCCGGCGGCGTTAGCCGGGGTGCTCTCGCCCGTGACGACCTGCTCGACCGGGGAGAGCGCGTACCCCCACGCAGCGAGCTGGCGGAAGTGGGCGGCGGCGCGCTCGTCGCCGCGTCGCCACGACTCCTTGCTCGTGTTCGCCTCCTGACCTCCGAGCACGACGGCCAGCGCGACCAGCCGGGCCTTCGCCGGGTTCGCCTCGACCAGCGCGGCGAGAGCGTCGGTGCGGTAGCCGGAGGGGCGGTCGATGCCGAGCAGCGTGTGGGCGAGGTCGCTGCCGTTGCTCATCCCCGACGACACCGCAAACCGGTGCGCGGTGAGCCCGAGAGCGATCACCCGATCCGCATCCTTCGGAAGCGTCTTGCGGCTGAGGAACGTGGCGATCCACTGGCGGCGGACCGTCTCGGCGGCAGTCCACGCCTTGTTGTTGGCGATGAGCACCTTCCGCTCGGCGGACTTCTCGACGCGCTCCTCCTCCGCCTCCTCGGGGGTGAGCGCCGCGGCGGGCACGTCGCCGCGGTAGGCGTAGGTGAATCCGGCCTCCGTGGGCTCCTGCACGAAGTGGGTCACGTCGATGTCGCCGTTCCAGCGGGTGTCGATGAGAGCCCCGCGAACCGGGATCGCGGCGATGTGCTCGGCGGTGACCTGCTCCCCGTCGGCGGTGCGGAGCTTGCGGAGGGCGACCCACGGGCTGCCCTCGCCGTAGGCGTCGGAGCGGGTGAGCACCTGGAAGCCGTTCGCGATCTGCTCCTGCTCGACGGCGGCGAGGCGTGCCTTCTCCGCGGCGTCCTCGCGGAGGCTCTGCGCGGTGTGCTCGAACTGGGTCGGGTCGTTGGTCGCGACCTCGATCAGGTGGGCGCGGGCGTCGGCGTCGTCCTCGAACTCCAACAGCACCGCGGCCTGGTCGAGAGTCAGCTCGTGCTCGTGGAGAACGGACGTGACGGTCGCGGACTCCGCGACGGCGAGGCCCTTCTTCACCGCGTCGGTCTTGGTTCCGGTGCGCTTGGCGATCTGCGAGGCGGTGATGCCCTCGAACGCGAGCTGCGCCCAGGCGGCGGTGCGATCCGCGGTGCTGAGTTCGGCGCGCTGGTCGTTCTCGATGATCTGCTGAATGATCCGGTCCGCGGTGGTGTCGTCGCCCTCCACGACGTAGACGGGGACCGTGGCGACTCCGGCCTCGCGTGCGGCGAGGGTGCGGCGCTGGCCTGCGCGGACGATGACGTTTCCGTGCTCGTCGCGGCGGGCAAGGATCGGGGTGATGACGCCGTTCTCGCGGATCGACGCGACGAAATCGCGTGTCACGGGGGCGCTGGTGCGCACGTTCGCCTCGATGACGAGGGTGGTCGGGTCGATGTGCTGAACGGTCCCGGTTCCGGTGGTGATAGTCACGATGGTTTCTCCTTGATCGGTGTGCGACCATTGAGGCGACGGGTCCCGTGGTGCTTCATTCACTACGGGGCTTTTGTCGTCTTCCTGATCGTTTTTCTTTGCCTCTCCGGCGAGTGAAAACCAATTGAGTGGAGTCGGCGGAGTGACGCCGATCACGGGCGAAATAAGCCCGCAGGGCGCGTCCGGGATCGGTGGCACGTAGCCGATGGAGCGAGATAGGTTGAAACCGCGGAGAGGTGAAGAAAACGGGGAATCCTGCCGCGTAGCGGCACCTCACCGGCGGTGCTCCGTCACCGCTGCGCGGGCGGAGCTCGCGCCCCGCCGAAGGTGGAACACCGGGGAGCGCGAGGGGGTCGCCCCTCGTGGCCGGCCCGAAGGCCGGCCCCTCCCCCGCTGGGTCAGTTCCAGCTCTCGGTCCAACCCTCGGGCGGGACGACGGCGTGCGGCTCGCCTGCGGCGTGGAGGTAGTACAGGGTGCTGCTGTAGTCGTCGTCTCCGCGGGTCATGCTCATCTGCTGGTGCTCGGCGTCCGTCTCGGCGGTGCTCCACCTGGTCGACACGTCCACGGCGTACAGGTCGCCGGAGTCGGTGACGAGCTGGCCGCATGCGGGGCAGCGCAGCGCGGGGTACGTCTCCCCGTCATCGGTCACCGTCTCGACGGTGAGGACGGGGGCCGCGGCCCACACCTGCTGGTGCAAGCTCTCGATCGTGGCGAGCATCGCGTCTGCGGTCGGGACGGGCGACAGGAACGCGATCAGCGCGGCCGCGTAGTCGCTTCCGTCGTCGGTGACGGGGAACCCGCCCGGGCATCCCTCCCCGGGCAGGGTCAGGGTGTTGCGGACGTGCGCGAGGATCTCGGCGTCCGTGGCGGCGGCGTCCTCGTCGGACTCCGCGCGGCGGGTGGTGAGGATGAGGGCGAGCTGTTCGGCGCTCGCGCGGCCGGTATCAGTGCGAGTCATGGTCAGGTCCTCTCAGCGGCTCAGGAACGGGGCGACGCGGCGGATCGCTGCGCGGCGAGCGTGGGTGACGCAGTGGCGGAACGAGCCGCTGGTGATGCCGTGCAGCTGGTCGGAGTGCCACGCCTCCCAGACGCCGGAGGGACGACGGGTGACGAGCACGGAGGGCGTCGTCTTGGGGTCGGTGCCCACGACGCGGATGCTGACCGCGCGAGTGTTGGCGAGCGTGAGATAGGTCTTGGCCGTGGTCTGCAAGTCGGTGGCGGTCTGCATGGTGTGGGTGCTCCCTCTGGCTGATCGTTTTTCTTTGCCTCTCCGGCGGGGAAAACCGTTTGAGTGGAGGCGGCGCAGTGACGCTGATAGCGGGCGAAATAAGCCCGCAGGGCGCGTCCGATAGCGGCGGCACGGAGCCGATGGAGCGAAATAGGTTGAAACCGCGGAGAGGTGAAGAAAACGCGGAGAATGGGCCGCATCGCGGCCTCCGATCGGCGGTGCTCCGTCGCCGCTGCGCGAGTGCAGCTCGCGCCCCGGAACGGGACATCCGGGGAGTGTGAGGGGGTCGCCCCTCACGGGCCGGCCCGGGGGCCGGCCCTCGCCTGCTCAGCTCGCGGCGGCCGTCTCGGCGGCTGCCTTCTCGGCGGCCGCGGCGCGGGCTGTCTCGACCTCGGCGGCGGTGTGGTGTCCCTGCACGTCGGCGTAGTTGACCTTGTAGGGGCGGGTTCCGTCGTTCCAGTCGAGCGCGACGGTCACGCTCTTGGGGTTCACGCGGGTCACGACGTGCCAGCCGAAACGGTGCTTGATCATGTCGCCCTTGGCGATCGTGTCGCGGCTGTGGATCGTGACTTCCCCGGCGGCGGCCTGCGCCTCGCGGACGGCGGTCCAGTAGGCGTGCTCGTCCTCGAGCTGCGCGCGCTGGGTGATCAGCCGCTCCCGGTAGGCGCCGGTCGCGGGCGCGGTCGTCTCGATGTAGCCGCCGCCGAAGTTGTGCGAGCTGCCCTCGATCTTCCGGCTGTACCCGCGAATGTCGGTCGCGATCCGCTCGATGCGGCGGGCGACCATCCCGGGCGCGTACCGGTGATCGGTGGTCTTGGCGGCGACGTCGGCGCGGGCGCGGGCGCGGGTGGCTTCGCGGTCGGCCTCGACGCTGCGGCCCATCGCGGCATCCGCCTTGGCGATCGCGTTACGGTGCCGGTTCTCGGAGTGGTGGCCGATCTTGATCGGCTCGCCGCCCTCGGGCAGCCGGTCGAGTGCGCGGCGCGCGGCCGCGTCGGCGGTGTCGGCGTCCGCGGCTCGCCGGTCGGCCTTCGCGTCGAGCGCGTCGACGCGGGCGGCCTGGCGCTCGATCTTGTCTGCCTCGGCCTCGGCGGTCGGGCGGAACGTCTCGTCGGCCTCGATCGTGACCTCGTGCCCGGCCTCGCGCAGGGCAGTCGCGGCGCGGTTGATGGTCCACCACTTCGGCAGGCGGTCGCGGGACTGCGGGACGTACCAGGCGCCGATGGAGCGGCCCCAGCGCCAGCCGGACGCCTTGAGGATCTCGGCGGTGCCGTCGCCGCGGCTGGTGCCCTCGATGAGGGTTCCGGCTTCGGGGGTGTGGGTGATGGTGAGCATGTCGGTTCTCCTTCTCGGTTCGGGGGTTCAGGCGTTGTCGCGGTAGTCGGCGGGCGTCTCGCTGCGGTCGTGCAGTGCGTAGGCGGCCGGGTACAGGTCGAGCGCTCGCGCGACGTCGACCGGGACGACGACGTAGGCGCCGGAGGCCATGTAGCCGACGCGATCCGCGGGCACCGGGTCGACGGGCTCGAAGTGCTGCAACGTCACCCCGGGAAGCCCCGCGCGACCCTCGCGGGTGACCAGGCGAACGGCGGGGGTCTGCTCGGTCACCGGGTCGCGGCCACCGGCGCCGACGATGACCACCTGACGGGCGGTCCGGCTGATGCCCTCCGCCCCGGGTCCGTGGTACTCGCTCTTGATGACCTCGGTACGGGTGCCGCGCTGCTGGCTCATGGTGTCTCTCCCTCTGGCTGATCGTTTTTCTTTGCCTCTCCGGCGGGGAAGACCGTTTGAGTGGAGGCGGCGGAGTGACGCCGATTCCGGGCGAAATAAGCCCGCAGGGCGCGTCCGGGATCGGTGGCACGCAGCCGATGGAGCGAAATAGGTTGAGACCGCGGAGAGGTGAAGAAAACGCGGAGAATGGGCCGCTGTGCGGCCTCCTCACGGCGTCGCGGAGCGACGCTGCGCGAGGACCCTCGCGCCCCCGGAACGGGTGTCTAAGACGCGCCCTGCGGGGTACAGGGCATGACAGAGCGCCCGGCACGCGAACCGCGTCGGGCGTGATCGTGCGGGCCGACTAGCGGCCGAGGCCTCCGAGTTCGGGGCCGCGGGCCGGCTTCCGGGTCGTGGGGAAGCTCTGAGCGGCTGCGGCGCGTGTCTGCACGAGGGCCGTGTCGACCAGGGGCCGTCCGAACGCGGTGCGGGACTTGTCGACGTCGATCGTGCGCGGTTGTCCCTCGCCGGGGGTGTTGAACCGGCGGAACCGCATCACGGTCGCTCCGGTTTCTGCAAGTTGTTCAGCGGCGAACTCCGGGAGGGAGCGACCCTCGGGGCCGGCGTAGACGTTGCGCGCGTACTCGCTGGGCACCCATCGGCCGCCGAGCTCGTCGGCGCCGGCGAGGGCGCGTTCGTAGGACTGCTGCCACCGTCCGGCGATGCGCGCTTCCGACAGCTCGAACGGCACCTCGACGTCGATCACTTCGACGCTGTAGCCGGCGGCCGCAAACCGTTGCCCCAGCTCGACTGCCTTCTCGGGCGAGGAGAGCACGGTGTCGATCACGACGTTCTGGCCGTCTCGCATCGCCACGTCGCGGAGCTGGGTAGCGAGTATCGAGGATTCTTCGTGCACGAGGGAGGCCAGCTCGAGCGGGAAGAACTTCTCCCCCGTCGCCTCGGCGGCGCGGACTTCCGGCGGCAGAATGGCGCGGTCGTAGCTGCCGTCCTTGATCGCCTCGGTAAGCAGCGCCCGCTTGAACTCGTCGGCATCGACGGTGAGCCACGCGCTGCGGTCGGCGCCGAGCACGTCCGCGAGGACCGTCGATTTTCCCGCTCCTGGCGGGCCGGCGAGGATGATCGCCTTCTTCTCCGAACGCACATCGGGGAAGTGGGCGCGGTACTCGTCCACGAGGCGGGCGTGCAGGAGTCGGCGGGCAGCGCGAGGCTGGACCGACCCATTCGACTCCCGGGTGAACCACTCTCGGTTGTTGACCGTCGCGTGCTCACTCGCAGGGCTCAGCGGGCCTCCCGCCCGAGCCCACGCGCGCACCGTCTCCCGGTGCGCGGCGATCGCTGACGAGTCCTGCCCCGTCACCGACCTTGCTCGCTGTAGCGGTCAAGGATCTCGTCGTACGCGGCCGCGTCGATCAGGTGCTCAGTGAGCGCACGTCCCACTTCTTCGAACTCCCCCGGGTCCAAAGTCGTCCAGTCGTAGCCGTCGCTGGGCGATCCGGGACGATACGGCCAGCGGCCAAGCTCATCGATGACCTGCTCCCGCGTCAGCTCTCCCGCGTCGTAGCGCTGGGCAATCTCGTAGGGCGTCGCGCCGGAGAATCCGGGACGCACGTCGGGCACCGCGGCCGCGGACTTCAACGCGCTGTTGACCGAGGGCTGCGAGATACCGATGTCGCGCGCGAGCTGCGACTGCGTGGTGCCTTCGGCCGCCGTGCGCAACGCGCGGAGGTACGACACGCGAGTCACGACCTGCAAGCTGCGCAGCCGGCGAACAGTGTCCCCATTGGGCCTCTCAGCGATCGACACGGCAACCACCTCCTATAGAACATTCTATCTCAGCGCGAGAGCCGCCGACAGTGGTTACCGTGCGTGCGCTGTTGCCAGCTCTCCCCAGTGCGTTGTCGCGCGCAGTGACAGCGCTTCGCGTTTCATCGTCCATACCGGTCCCTTGCGGATGCCGGCGAGGCCGAGCCCGACCGCGGAGCGGCCGTGACGCTTCGTCACGGCGTCGATCGTGGCGCCGATGCCCTTGGTGTCGAAGTCGTTGTCGAACACGTCGAGCAGGGCGTGAGAGCCCTTCGCGGACAGGTTGGTGAGGATCACGCCGGCGCGCACGTAGCGCGCGCCTTCGCGCAGTCTGGGCACGAGGGTGCCGGTGGCGGCCTTGACGATAGTCACCGGATCGTCGGTGGGGACGGGGAAGCCAGCCATGCCGCCGGCGGACTCGTAGGGCGCGTCGGCGTAGGGCGACGTCGACGCGAACACGCTCATCGTCTTGGTGACCGACCCCTGCGCTCGGAGGCGGTGCGCGGCGCGCTGCGCGTAGACGGAGAGCACCTGTTCCATGTCCGCGATCGTCGTCACGGGTGAGGAGAACGAGCGCGAGAAGATCAGCTGGTCCCGAACCGTGCGTGCGGCCTCGAGCGGGATGCAGTCGATTCCGCGCAGCTCGTAGACGGAGCGCTGCAAGACGACGGAGAACTTCTTGCGGATGAGCGCGGGGTCCGCGTCGCGGAGGTCGCGGATCGTGTGGATGTTCAGCTCTGCGAGGCGCTTGGCGGTGCGGCCAGCGACGCCCCACAGCTCGGTGACGTGCTGGGAGGCCATGAGGCCGTCCATCTGCTCGGGTGTGTACCAATCGGTGTCGCACACTCCCCCGAGGCTCGGGTGCTTCTTCGCCCCGCCCTTGTTGACGAACTTCGCGAGAGTCTTGCTCGGCCCGAAGCCGACGCACACCGGCAGGCCGACGTTCTTCGCGACGGCCGCGCGCATTGCTCGGCCGATCTTCTCCCGCTCCGTCACATCGCCGTCGACTCCGACGAAGCTCTCATCGATCGAGTACACCTCCTGCCAGGCGGAGTACCGGCCCAGCAGCTCCATGACGCGCGCGGACAGCTCGCCGTACAGCTCGTAGTTGCTCGAGCGGGCGATGACCTCCGGGAGTCGGCCGGCTCTGATCAGAGGTTCGATCTTGAACCAGGGGGTGCCGTTCTCGATGCCGAGCTGCTTCACCTCGTCGGAGCGGGCGACCACGCAGCCGTCGTTGTTCGACAGGACGACGACGGGCCGCCCGCTCAGCTTGGGATCGAACAGGCGCTCGCACGACACGTAGAAGGAATTGACGTCGATGAGGCCGATGCGGCGCTCAGAGCGCACGGTGGAGCCGGTGCAGGCAGACGGTGACGACGCCCCACACCTGGAGGTCGCTCAGCTCGGGGACGACGATCGGGGGATAGTCGGGGTTCTCGGCACGCAGCACCACTCCCCCGCGGTGCAGTTCGAGCCGCTTGACGGTCAGCTCGCCGTCGAGAATCGCGATGACGACGCTGCCGTGGGTCGGTGTGATCGAGCGGTCGACCACGAGCTCGTCGCCGTCGCTGATGCCGGCGCCGGTCATGCTCTCGCCGGACACGCGGACGATGAACGTCGAGGTCTTGTCGCGGATCAGGTGGTCATTGAGGTCAAGAGAGCCGTCGAAGTAGTCCTGCGCCGGCGACGGGAAGCCTGCGGCCACCGCGTCGCCGGTGACGAGGAAGGCGATGGAGACGGCCTCCTCGGCCGGTGTGGCTATGCGGTCCACGACGGTGACGCTCATGCCACCCTCCCTCGCTTAGTCGAACGTGTGTTCGAACGCGTTCGAGTGTATGTCGACTCCACCGACATGCGATCACGGCCCAGGCGGCGGGCGGCTCGACAGGTTTCGGTCGGGCGTGTCCTACCCAGATACCTATATAGGTATCTGGGTAGCTTGCTATCTGTGTAGGTATCAAGATAGGTTGCGACCATGCAGACGATGATGATCTACAGCGAGAGCGGTGGTGCGACCAAGAGCACCACCGCCGTCTCCCTGGCGACAGTGGCGGCGGAGGACGGCAAGCGCGTCATCCTGATCGACCTCGACCCGCGCGGGGCGACGACCAAGTGGCTCGACGCGCAGCCCGTCGACGTCGGCCTCGACGTCGGCGCGATCCTCGGCAACCAGGACCCGCGGGGGTGGGCGGACGAGCTGGCCGTGCCGTCACCGTTCCACGAGAACCTTCGAGTCATCCCGTCCGACCGCAGCGTGAGTGCCCGCGAGACGGACGACCCGGGGGAGGTCGGGCATCGTCTGGCCGACTCGCTCGAGGGAGTGCCTGCCGACCTGGTGATCATCGACTGCCCGAACCGCCAGGGCGGCTCACTGATCTTCAACGCTCTGACGGCGGCCGAATCGGTGATCTACGCGGCCACGCCGACCGCGGACGGCGTAGACGGGTTCCTGGGGGCACAGGAGAGCGTGATGCGCTACAACGCCACCAGCGGCCGCCAGGCGGTCGCTGAGGCCGGCATCATCGTCGGCGGCTACAAGGAGACGGTAACGCCGCGCGAGGCGACCCACAGCATCGAGCAGATGCGGGGGACGGGCCTTCTGCTGACGCCGCTCATTCCACATCGGACGATCGTGGGGGAGGTCCGGTACTCGCACGACTGGTACGGCCGCTTCCGCAAGGGAGCCCCCGTCGCCCAGGCATACCGAGAACTCGCACGAAAGGTGATCCGATGACCAACGAGGACCGCCCCCAGAGCCTTCCCGCTCGACGGGCACAGCCGGCGCCGGACCGGCGCGACCCGATCGACTCGAAGCCGCGCCCGGCGCCGGCTCCTGCTGTGGCCGCACCGGCGACGTCGGCCCCGGCGCGAACGGGTGCCACGGCTCCTCGTTCTCGGCCGCGGAAGGCGCCTACGGAGGTTCTGCACGCCGATATCGAGGCGGAGCTGTCGTACTACGTCGAGGACCTGCGCGTCGCAACAGGACGAACCAAGCGCGACATTGTGGAGTCGGCGCTGCGCGAGTACCGCGATCGCAACCCGCTGGCCTAGCCAGCCGCGTGGTACTAGATAGCCAGATACCTATATAGGTATCTGGCTATCTTGCTTTTGACGGGGCGTCAGAGCGTGGCTGCGCACCAGGTTGTGACGGCCTTCTCGAAGACAGCCGGGTCAGCGTTCCATTCGAGGGCGTGAGCGGAGGGCCGGGCGGGCACGAGAGGAGCCTGCTCGTGCGTCTGGCTGAACGCACGGGAGTCGCTGAACGGGGTGGTGCGGTCACCTTCGGAGTGGATCAGGAGTGCGGGCACGGGGACTTGCACTGACGCTCGGGTCCAGTCGAGAGCGTGGAAGTCCAACGGAACCGGCGACCCGAGGAGGCGGCTGAGGATCGGCGTCGCGAGGGCGGCTATGGCCGCGGAGGCGATGACGCGGGGGACGCCGGCATTGGCGGCGCTGTAGAGCACGCTGCTGCGCCAGCTGAGGACGGGGGAGACGAGGATCAGCCCGGCGATCTGCGAGCGGTGCGCCGAGCTCGTAGCGAGGCGCAGAGCGATCGACGCTCCGCTCGACCAGCCCACGAGCAGGACGCGGCGGGCTCCGCGCTCGAGCGCGAGAGCGATCGCGGCGTCGACGTCGGGCCACTCCGTCTGCCCCAGGGTGAAGGCATCCAGCGGCGCAGGCGGGCCTTCTCCGTCGCCTCGGAACGAGGGGACCAGTGAGGTGTACCCGGTCCTTCTGAGGGCGTGAACGGAGCGGAAAGCGCCGTCTCGTCCGGACAGGCTGCCGTGAACGTGGATCGCCCAGGTGCTCGCGGCGTCTCCGTCGCCGGGGAACAACCACGCGGGCGCGTCGCCCAGCTCAGTTGCGACCGGAACCTCCCGGGCCTCGGGGTCAAGTTCTTTCGCCGTGGCAAACACGTTGCCGATTGGTCGGCTGACGGAGCCGGCGGCGGGGGAGGGGCTGCCGGGAGGGACGGTCAGCGTTCGCTCGATGCCGTCCGCTCCGGTGCGCAGAATCGGGCCGAGAACAGCGTGCCGAGATTCGTCGTCGTAGAGCAGCCCGAGGGTACCGTCCTGCTTGGTGATCGGCGTGGGCGCGAGCACGATGCGATCGGGCGCCGGAACGGCGGCGATTGGTGTCGGCTTGCTGCGCTGGGGTCGGATGACGCGGCCGGCCACGGTCGCGACGATCCCGACGCCGGCGGCACCGACGACGGCGGCGGGGATCGCGATCCAGAGGGCTCCCACGAGGGCTACGCGGCCTTCCCGATGCCGTTGCCGCCGATGACCCGAGGGGTGAATGCCCGGTCGGGTGAGATGAGCGCCCGCAGGCGCTCGAGCGCAGCACACGCGGCGGGAGTGAGGTCGATGTCCCCTCGAACCTGAGCGTTCTTGGTGCTCACGAGCACCTGCTGAGCGTGAGCGATGAGTCGGCGCTCTCCGAGATAGGTGGTGATGGTCGGCCGCTCAA
This sequence comes from Rathayibacter sp. VKM Ac-2801, assembly GCF_009834245.1. Classification (NCBI taxonomy): domain Bacteria; kingdom Bacillati; phylum Actinomycetota; class Actinomycetes; order Micrococcales; family Microbacteriaceae; genus Rathayibacter; species Rathayibacter sp. VKM Ac-2801. Next base: position 17,969 of record NZ_CP047184.1, read on the forward strand.
TGAGGTTGTGGCGGACGGCGTAGCGCGACGCGCGAGCGACGACGAGGCGGTGGCGGATGGGGAGAACGATCGCGGTCCATCCGATGCCCAGCATGATGATGAGCAGCCCGAGGAAGAAGGGGATTTCTGCAGCGTTCCATGCGGAGTAGCGGAAGGCGTCTCCGCCGTATCCGAAGTGCGAGGCGGTAAGGAAGCCGATTTCGATCAGGCATCCCACGGTTGTCACGGCGAAGCCGGTGGTGAACACGACCTGCACTCCGCGCCAGTTGCGGCGGGCGTTGATGATCGAGGAGACGGACAACCACACGAGAGTCGCCATGTAGGCCGATCCGTAGAGCCACACGGCCGTCTGGTCGAGGCGATCGATGATGAAGTCCTTGCTCGTGTCTCCGCGGTCGCGGATGAGCAGGAACGGGACGATGTAAGAGCCGAACATGAGGGCGAGGCCCCACCGGCTGCCGATGCGGCCTTCGCCGCCGGCGCGACGTCCGAGAGCTTCACGGAAGAACCAGAATGCGGACGTGGCCGCGAGGTCGCGGACGAGGGTGATCACGTTGGATCCACCCAACAGGGTGTCGTAGGTGTCGAACGGGACTGGCCAGCCGTAGGTGGAGAGGGCGACGATGCCGCTGACGGTGGCCCAGAACGCGGGGCGACCGGCGGGTGACGCGATGGCACGGGGCGCGCGCACCATCACCAGGGCGATGAGGAGCGCGAGGCATACCTGCTGGATCATCCGAAATACGTTTCTTCGGTCGTCCTATTGAGTGTTTGGATGCGGCGGACCATGGCGAAGGCTACTTCTTCGATTGCAATCTCCGCCTTGGCTTCCACACTGTCCGGATCGTCGGTAGGCGCGCAGAGGTGCGTGGCGCCGGCCCTGCGGTCGGGGTGCACCAGGCGCGGGATCTGCTCGCTGAACCAGGCGTCGGGAGCGTAGACGAAGAGGATGTGAGCGAGCTCGTGGCAGGCGTTCTGGCTTTGGTAGTGCAGCTCGTCGCTCTCTCGGCAGACGACGGTGCCGAACTCGGCCGTGTCGATCCACAAGCCGGTGACCGTTTTGAGGGCAGTGCTGGCGGAGGCGATCAAGTAGATGGGCTTGCCGTAGACCTTCTCGACAGCCGCTTGCAGGTCATCCCACGTCGCGGCCGCGGGAAGGGCGAGCTGCGCTACGAACTCGTCGGCGGCTTGGACGATGGAGCCGCTGCGACCCTGGCCGTTGCGGCGGAGCATCCGCCACCGGCCGCGGCCTCGTTCCGTGGAGTCTGACGCCATAGGTGGACTCCGTTCGCCTGGCGGGACAAGCTCATCCACTTTAGACGGCATTGCGCGCAGGGCGAAGCTGCGAGCCCGGCGGGGCGGAGCGTGCGCTAGCGGCGCAGCTCGGTGACGATTTCGGAGACGACGGCAGCGATGCCGCGCAGCTCGGCGGGCTCAATCGTGCCGAGGGAGCGCGCAGCGACGCGCTCGATGCCGAGGGTGCGCATGGCACCGTCGAATCCCAGCCGCGCCTCCACGGCTTCGACCAGCTCGGGATCGTCGCGAAGGAGGTAGTCAGGGTCGATGTCGAGTGCTTCGGCCACGGCGAAGAGTACGTCGACTCTCGGCGCGGAGGGGAGTTGCCCGGTCATGAGCAGGCCCCATTCTTGGCGGTCGATCGAGGCCCCGCTGAGGAGAAGGATCTCGGAGATTTTGGTGCGGGAAGAGGTCGCATCGAGGCCACGTGAGTTGAAAACGAGCGAGAGACGGCGCGCCAGTTCGGCGGGCCGGAGTGCGCTGGATTCTTCACCCGTGGTGTTTCCGTCTACGACGTAGCCAACCAACTCCTTGAAGGCTACGCGCCCGCGAAGTTGCTTCACGAGTGCATCCAGGTCGGCGTTGGTGGCGTGCACGAGGGCAAGAAGTACCGGTACCGGCATATCTCGCTCGCCCTTGATGTAGCGGAGGACGGTCCGATAGGGGAGGCCGGCTCTTTCGGCCGCGGCCTTCACGTTGAAACCGGCTTCGTAGATGGCGCTCTTGACGGCCTCGCCTATTGCGGCATTGACGTTCGTTGAGTCCACCTCCACACCACGATTCTAGGTCGGCGGGTGTCGCCTGCCGTCAGTGTAGACAGGCAGTGTCCCATTTGGGCAACTCGCGAGTGTCCAAACGGGCATTTCTGGTCTAGGTTGGTGCTCACGGCGATGAAGGGGACCACCGGCATGAAGCACACACGGCAGCGCAACAGCGTTCAGCTCGGCGCGGTCGCCGTCGCAGTCGGGCTCGCCTTGGCGGGTTGCTCGAGCAGCGAACCGGCGGTGCAAACGTCCTCAGGCTCGACTCCTTCTGTATCGGCCACGCCCTCCGTTGAGGCATCCGCTGAGGAGACGCCCGATGCCGAGTCGGTGCCGCACGACCACGACGCCGAAGCTGACCCGGATGCCGAAACCGACTCGACGGCTCTCGCGACCCGCGCAGTGACACTGTTCTGTCGTCCGTCCCTCGACTACGACACGTGGATCGCTGAGCTGTACCCGGTGCTGTCGCAGGCTGCGGCGGTTGCTTACGAAACCGTCGACCCGGCGAACGTGCCCTGCACGGGCGTCACCGGTACCGCGCAGATTCGGGACACCGACGGTGCCTACACCGCGCGCGTCCTGGTCCCCACGGATGCCGGCGACTACTCGGTGTACGTGCACCGCCCCCTCGACACCTCTCCGTGGGCTGTCGAGCAGATCACCCCCTTGGCATCGGAGTAACCCGGTGGCGAAGGGGGGAGTGGGGGTGCTGGCAGCGATCATGGTGCCCGTCGTCGCGATCGCGATGCTCCTGTGGGTGCTGTTCTTCGGCGGCTCGGCCGCTGCGGCATGTCTGCCGGGCGGGGGACCGGTCAACGTGGCCGCGATCCCGGCAGATGCTCGAGTCGGTGGCTACGGCCACGATCAGCTCGTCAACGCGGGCCTGATCGTCAACGCCGGGGCCGCGAAGGGCCTCGGCGCGGACGGGCAGACGCTCGGCGTGCAGACGGCGATCGGTGAGTCCTCGCTGGTGAACATCAACTACGGGGACGGGGCGATCAACCCGGACGGCTCGGTCGCTGACTCGATCGGCCTGTTCCAGCAGCAGTCGAGCTGGGGCACCGTCGAGCAGCGCATGGACCCCACGACCTCCGCGGGCTTCTTCTACGACCGCCTCGTGGCAGTCGAGGGCTGGCAGACGATGGAGCCCTCCATCGCGATCAACAAAGTCCAGCGCAACGCCGACCCGAACCACTACACGAAGTACCGCGCCGACGCCGTGGCGATCATGGCCTACCTCGCCGGCCTCGGCAGCACCCCGGCCGCGACGACCGGGGCCGCAGTGCCCGTGTCGACGTCGACAGCCACGCCGCCCCCCGTGGCCGCCGGATGCGCGGCTATCTCCGGCGATGCGCAAGCTCTCGCGCAGGGCCTCGTGAAGGCGATGGATGAGGGGCGTCTGCGCTTCCTCGAGGACCGCTACGCGCAGCAGGTCCGCGACGTCGCCGCGGGCACCGCGTCGGCAGACTGCGGCCTCGACGTCCGCATCCTCCAGATCATCACCATTGCGCTGAACACGTTCGACACGGTGGGCGTCTCCGACCTCAACCGCAAGTGCACGAACGAGACCGGGCTAGGGGCGGGCACCGCCTCCTCCCACTACATCGACGGCGGCGGTCACGCGGTGGACTTCACCGCATTCAACGGCACCGCCACTACGGGCTGCGACGCGAACGCCTTGCAGCTGCTCAGCGTCCTCGACCCCCAGGTGCCGAACGGCTCGCGGGCCGGCCAGATCCAGTGCCGCTCGACCCACTACACGAACATCGGCGGGTTCTACGACACCCCGAACCACCTGCACTTCGACATGGGCTTCACCGACGCCCCTCTCACCCTCGCCGGATAACCGGACCTTCTCGGCGCCCCAACCGGCGGCACCGATAACCCCGCACCACCAACCAAGAAAACGGAGCACACCATGTCTGTTCTCGCTCTCTCCTCCGAGCTGATCACCGCCGCCGGCGCCCTCGCCGGTGTCGTGCCCGACCCGGGCCCCGGCGGCATGCCCCCCGGGTTCGAGGCCTTCACCACCGTCATGGGCTGGGCCAAGTGGGTCGGCCTCGGCGTCGCCGTCGTCGGCCTGATCATCCTCGGCGTCACCATGACCGTCTCCGCCCGCCGCGGCGAAGGCGGAGAAATCGGCGGCTGGCTCGGCCGCCTGCTCGTCGGCGTGATCATCGTGTCCGCCGCGTTCACGATCGTTGGCTTCCTGATGGGCGCGTAGCGTCCCGGGGAAACCAACCGATCAACGAAAGGCACGACGTCATGAGCGACACGGGATCCCGCAGCCCCTTCACCAGTCGAGGATTCATCTTCGGAGCGATCATCTTCGGAGTCCTCGTACTGGCGGCGATTCTGCTCGCTGTCACGTCCCTCGGCGGTGGTGGCGGGCAGCAGAGCGCGCCCGCCACCACCGCGACGCCGACGAGCGCGGCGACGCCCGAGGCCGACGCGGACGCCGCAAGCGTCTGCGGACTTCCCGGGTACGAAGAGAGCGGCACCCTCACCGCCGCCCCCGTGACCGAATGGACCATCGTCGGCACGATGGCCGCTCCCGGAGGCGCCGACGTCGGCCCGGGTGTGACCGACAGCGACGGGCTCCGCCGCTGCTACGCGCACACGGTGGAGGGTGCCCTGTTCGCCACGGCGAACATCTGGGCGATGGGTACCAACGGAAGCCTTGGCGACTCCATCACCGACAAGCTCTCGGTCCCCGGGCCTGGCCGCGATGCGGCAATGGCTCGCCAAAGCTCCAACACAAGCAACGGACTGAGCGCTCAGATCATCGGTTTCAAGACGCTGGCCTACACCGGCGACGCCGCGACGATCGATATCGCGTTCCGCCTGAACACGGGAGTACAGATGAGTATCGCAACGGAGCTGCGCTGGTCGGAGGGCGACTGGAAAGTCCAGCTCACCGACGACGGCCAGAGCTCCTACCGCCCGGTCACCCTGCAGAGCCTGGGTGGCTACGTGCCATGGGCGGGTGTTGAGTGAACCCCGCCGCCGCTACGGACGCCCCCTGCGACTTCTGGGACCTCGGATGCCAGGCCGGTCAGGGCCTCGGTGAAATCGTCTCTCAGGCATCGAACGATGCCTTGCAGCAATTCGTGAACAACATCCTCGAGGGCTACGGCAAAGCGATTGTCTCGCTAGGCACCCTCTGGGTGAACGTCCCCTCCCCGGTGACCGTGGTCGACAGGGGAGGCGGCGTCAACGGCGGCGGAACCCCGCCGCTGCCTGAGGCTTTCGAGACGATCCTCGGTTACGTGACGTGGGTCGCCGCGGGCCTCGCCGTCATGTCGCTCATCATCGCTGGCGTGATGATGAGCAGCCGTCGTCGCCACGGCGACGGCGAGGCGCACATGGGCCGCATCGGCGTCATCATCCTCGCCGTGTTCCTGCTCTCCTCGGCATCCGCGCTCGTAGCTGGGTTCCTCCCGCTGGCGATGCACCTCAATGAATCCTCGAGCGTGGTCGGCTGGGTGCAGGGGCAGCTCGAGTGGTACGCCGGCGGCCTTGCAATCCTCTCGATCCTCGTCGCCGCGGGCCGCATGGTCTGGACGCAGCGCGCGGGCGAGCTGCGCACCCTCGCCCGCTCCGTGCTGACGCTGATCGCTGTCGCCGGGGCCGGCCTCGTCGTAATCCGTCTCGCCACGCAGGCGGGTGACGCCTTCTCCATCTGGATCCTCAACAACTCCACCAACTGCGACGTCACCAACGGTGAGAGCAACTGCTTCGGCACCAACATTTTCGCGATGATCAGCCTCACCGCGACCGCGCCCATCGGCCTGATCGGTCTGTTCTTCCTCGGCATGCTCGCCGTCCTGATGACCTATATCCAGATCGCTCTGATGATCTTCCGCGGCGCGATGCTCGTCGTCCTCGCCGGCATCTTCCCCATCGCCGCGGCCGCGACGAACACCGAAATCGGTCAGCAGTGGTTCAAGAAGGCAATGGCCTGGACTCTCGCCTTCATCCTCTACAAGCCCGCCGCCGCGATCGTCTACGCGATCGCGTTCCGGATGACCGGCACCGACCTGTTCAAGTCGGACGGCACTGGCCTCTTCCAGATTGTCACGGGCCTCGCACTGATGCTGATCGCGCTCATTGCCCTACCTGCGCTGATGCGCTTCCTCGTTCCTGCTATCGCCTCGGTTGGTGGCGGCGGCGGCGCAGGACTCCTGCTCGGCGCAGCAGCGGTGAGCGGGGCCGGAGACATTGCCACCGGTGCGATCCGGGCTAGCAACGGGGGCGGAAAGTCCGGAGGCGGAGGCGGCGGCTCGTCGACGAACGGACCGACCGGAAGTAACTCCTCTCCGGGATCGCCAGCGTCGTCATCCGGGATGGGTGCCGCGGGTGCGGCGCCTACCGGCGGCGCGGGAGCTGCAACAAGCGGAGCGGGTGCCGGAGCGGGTGCCGGAGCGGGTGCCGGAGCGGCAGCCGGAGGCGGAGCGGCCGCGGGAGGCGGAGCGGCCGCGGGAGGCGTGGCCGCCGCTGGGCCGATCGGCGCCGGCGTCGCCGTCGCGATGAAGGCCGCCGAAGGCGCGAAGCACGCGGCGGGAGCCGTGAAGTCGGCCACCGACGACGCCACCGGCAGCAACCAGAACGGGAGCTAGACCATGACCACTACCGCACCCGAGCCGGTCAAGGCTCGCACCTACGGCAACTGGCGAAAGCCCCAGACCGCCGGCCTCGGCGGGCTCGGGCAGCTCGCCACCCTCGTGATGTTCGTGGGCATCTTGTCCTCGATCGTCGCGTCCATGTTCGCCGGCCTCGGGCCGGCACTCATCGTCGCCGGGATCTTCGGCGGCATCCTCCTGACCGTCTCGGTCAAGGACAAGCACGGGCAGTCAGCCCTAGGAAGGACGGTGGTCCGCGTGAACTGGTGGCGCACCAAGAGCAAGGGAGCGAACATCTACCGCTCCGGCCCGATCGGCCGCGCGAAGTGGGGGACGTTCCAGCTGCCTGGCCTGGCCGCACCCTCGCAGCTCACCGAGCACGAGGACTCCCACGGCCGCCGGTTCGCCCTGATCAGCACCCCCATGACGAAGCACTTCACCGTGGTCCTGGCGACGGAGCCGGACGGCGCCGCGCTGGTGGATCAGGAGCAGATCAACAATCAGGTCGCGGAGTACGGCATCTGGCTCGCCAACCTCGGAGACGAGCCCGGTATCGAAGCCGCCTCCGTCACTGTCGAGACGGCTCCGGACACCGGCACCCGGCTGCGCGGGGAGGTCGAAGGGTCGATGGACCCCGACGCCCCGCTGTTCGCTCGAGCGATGCTCGCTGAGGTCGTGGACAGCTACCCGGTCGGCTCCGCGACCATCCGCGCGTACATCGCACTGACCTTCACGGCCACGGCTCGGATCGGCGGAAAGCGCCGAAACGCCAAGGAAGTGGCTGCGGATCTTTCCGCGCGCATTCCCGGTCTGACGAACTCCCTCGCAGCAACCGGCGCCGGCGCTGCTCGGCCTCTGAACGCGCAGGAGCTGTGCGAGGTCATCCGCACCGCCTACGACCCCGACGCCGCAGTCCTGATCGACCAGGCCCGCGCAGCGGGCGAGACGGCAGACCTGTCCTGGACCGACGTCGGCCCCGCCGCGGCAGAAGCACACTGGGACTCGTACCGGCACGACGGTGCCGTGTCGACGTCGTGGACGATGACCGCCCCGCCGCGCGGCGTCGTGCAGGCCGGAATCCTCGCCCGCCTGCTCGCCCCGCACCGCGACATCGCCCGCAAGCGCGTCACCCTGCTCTACCGCCCCATCGACCCCGCCCGCGCCGCAGCGCTCGTGGAGGCAGACCTCAACGCCGCGCAGTTCAACTCCTCCGCGTCGACCAAGCCGACCGCCCGCTCGACGCTCTCGACGCGCTCGGCGCAGGCGACAGCCGCGGAGGAAGCCTCCGGCGCCGGGCTGATGAACTTCGGCCTGATCGTCACCGCCACGACGATGCAGCGCACGCAGGAGCCCGAAGCGCGTGCCGCCGTCGACTCCCTCACCTCCGCCGCACGGCTGCGGATGCGACCGGCCTACGGATCGCAGGACTCCGCCTTCGCCGCCGCGCTCCCGCTCGGCCTGGTCCTCCCGCGACACCTGCGCATCCCCAACGAGGTCCGAGAAGCGCTGTGACCTCGATGAGCGCGCAGGGGACGGCACCGGGCGAGTGTCCGGTGCCGTCCCCGCTTAAGTCCCACCGCCCCGCCCCGATCACTGCCGGAGGTTCCCAGTGAGCATCATCAGCACCAAGTTCTTCTCTCGCCACCGCGACGAGACGCCCGATGACGTCTCCACGGATGCCGACGAGCTGCCCACCGGCGCCGGCGGAGTCGATGAGGAGCAGGAAGCTCTCGACGTCGACGTGTTCGACACGGCCGTGCCCACGGGTGCGGTCGGCGCTCCGTCGACGGCGGAGGCCGCGTCGGCGTCGACGTACAGCCGTGCCGGCTCCCGCCGAGCCCGCAAAGAGGAGGAGGAGGCTGCTGCGGCTCGCGCTGCGGCATCACCGCTGGCGCGCGAGAAGCCCTCGAAGCGGTCGCGGAAGAAGCGGGCGATCCCGCACCAGGGCGGCAAGCAAAAGGTCGAGAAGAACGTCGCGCCGATCCGGCCGATGCGCCCGACCTCGACGGGGTGGCTGGGACGTGGCGGCGGGCAGGCCGTCTCGATCCAGCCCGCCGATGAGTTCCGCGCAACGACCGTGCAGGTGTGCGGGCTGTACCCGTTCTCGGTCGGCACCGGAACTCCCATGATCGGCGTGCCGCTGGGGAAGAACCTCGCCACCGGGGCGTCGGTGCTGTGCGATCCGATCAGCTGGTTCCAGCGGGCGCAGCTCATCTCGAATCCGTCGATGTTTGTCCTCGGTAAGCCGGGCCTCGGGAAGTCCTCGCTCACCCGCCGCATGGCGACCGGGCTCGCCGGATACGGCACCCTCCCGCTGGTCCTCGGTGACTTGAAGCCCGACTACGTGGACCTGATCCGCGCCCTCGACGGCCAGGTCATCACCCTCGGCCGCGGCCGCGGCTACCTCAACATCCTCGACCCGGGCGAGGCGACGGTCGCCGCGCAGCGACTCCGCGACGACGCCGACCAGGCCCTCGAGCGCGCCTCCGAGCTCGACGCTCGCGGCGAGAACTCGGCGGAGGAGCGCAAGCACGCGGTGAAATCGCAGCGCCTCGCGTCGCAGGTGCTCGCGGACGCTCACGGCCGCCGGCACACGATGATCGCAGCGTTGCTGACGATCCTGCGCTCCGAGCCGCCGAGCGACCGGGAGGAGACGATCATCGACAGGGCGCTGAAGTACCTGGACGAGACGCACGAGGGCATCCCCGTCCTCGCGGATCTTCTGGCCGTGATCCAGGCAGCGCCCGACGAGATTCGCCAGGTCGCACTCGACCGCGGCGACCTCGCCCGCTACAAGGCGATCACCGAGAACCTCGAAGCCTCCCTCATCGGCCTCACGACCGGCGGCCGGCTGGGCGAAATCTTCTCCCGCCAGACCACCACCCCGATGCGCCGGGACCGCCCCGTCGTCTACGACGTGTCCTCGATCGATGACTCCGAAGGCGATCTGCAGGCCAGCATCCTGCTCGCCTGCTGGTCCGCCGGCTTCGGAACGGTCAACGTCGCCTCCGCCCTCGCAGAAGCGGGGCTGGAACCGCGCCGGCACTACTTCGTGATCCTCGATGAGCTGTGGCGGGCGCTGCGCGCGGGCAAGGGCATGGTCGATCGCGTCGACGCGCTCACCCGCCTGAACCGTGCCCGCGGTGTCGGCCTGGCGATGATCAGCCACACGATGAGCGACCTGCTGGCCCTGTCCTCGCAGGAGGATCAGATGAAGGCCAAGGGCTTCGTGGAGCGCTCCGGCATGGTGATCTGCGGCGGGCTCCCCGGCGCGGAAATGCCGCTGCTGACCTCCGCAGTGCCGATGTCGAACGCGGAACAAGCGATGCTGACGAGCTGGCAGGACCCGCCCGCGTGGGACCCGGTATCGGGACATGAGTCGGAGCCTCCCGGGCGCGGCCGGTTCCTGATCAAGGTGGGCGGCCGGCCCGGTATTCCGATCCGGGTGCAGCTGACCAGCGCCGAGCTCGACGTCAACGACACCAACAAGCTCTGGCACACCACCTCCCGTGCCGGACGCGCGAACGAGCCGCTGGCGACCGATCCGGTCGTGGTGGAGATCCTGCCGTGAACCTCTGGCTGGGCTTCGTCGGAGTCGTGATTTTCGGCCTCGGCAGCCTGTGCCACGTCGTCGTGCAGGGCACCGACGTTTGGACGCAACGCACGTTGACCCGGCCACACGCGCTCTCGATCGCCGGCTGGCTGTTCACCGCAGCCGGCGCGGCGACCGTCGCCGCCGTGATGATTCCCGCGCTGCCATGACCTGCCCCTCGACCCTCGCGTTCGAGGGCTACCTGTGGTCCTGCGTCACCAGCTCGCCCTGGCATGAGTTCCACGCCGCGGACCTTCCGATCGAGTTCGTAGAACGCGGTCTTGCCCTCGTGCACTGGGGCACCACGCAACAGGCACCCGACGACGACCCGACCCCGCGGTGGGTCGGCCCGATCTACACGACCGAGAGGACGAACTGATGAGCATGACCAACAACCGCCGCAGAGAGCCGGGGAAGGCCGGCGGCGGGTTCGGGATAGCGATCGCGGCCGGCGGTGCACTCGTGGTGATCCTGGGGCTGTACATCGCGATTCGCGTCGGATCACAGGCGGACGGGGTCAACCCCGACATGAGCACCGACCCCTCGAACTTCGTCAGCGTCGTGGTAGACGTGTTCCGCGGCCGCCTCGTCTGGCCTGCGACTGCGACGTGGATTGCGGGCGGCATCGGCGCCGTTCTCGTCGTGCTCGTCGTGTTCTTCCTGCTGATCAAGTCCAGCGGCGGCAAGCACCGCACCCCGCTCGACTGGGCTGCCCGCCACATGGCGACGCCGAACGAGCTGCGTCAGATGCGCGGCAAGGAGGCCAAGCAGAAGTCGGCGCGTCTCGGTGTGCCCGACTCCTTCGGCGTCCCTGTGGGGGCGCTGCTGACGGACGGCCGTCCGCTCTACGCCTCGTTCGAGGACATGACGCTGCTGCTCGCCGGTCCCCGTGTGGGCAAGTCGACGTCGTTCGTCATCCCGGCGATCGCCAATGCGCCGGGCGCGGTCGTCACGACGTCGAACAAGCCGGACGTGCTCTATGCGACGCGGGACGTGCGTGCGCAGGCCGGCGACGTCTGGGTGTTCGATCCGCAGCGGGTCGCCGTCGAGCCGGCGTCCTGGTGGTGGAATCCGCTGTCCTACGTCACCGACGACACCAAGGCGGCCAAGCTCGCGCAGCACTTCGCGTCGGGGTCGAGCGAGCTCGGCGCACGAACCGACGCGCACTTCGAGCCCTCCGGCCGCGAACTGCTCGCGGGCTTCCTTCTGGCGGCGGCGATCGACGGTCGCCCGATCACCGACGTCTACGAGTGGACGACGACCCCGGGCGACGAGACGGCCGGCGACATCCTCGCAGCGAGTGAATGGACCCTGATGGCGCGCAGCGTGCAGGGTTCCTCCCGCCTCGAGCACAGGGAGCGCGGATCGGTCTACTCGACAGCCCGCCGCATGGCGTCCTGCTTGAAGGACTCCGGCACCCGGCAGTGGGTAAACCGGCAGGGCGAGAACGACCCGCGCCCGGAGTTCGATCCGGCCGCGTTCGTGCGCTCGACCGGGACGCTCTACAGCCTGTCCAAGGAGGGCGCCGGCAGCGCTGGCCCTCTCGTCCTCGCCCTGACCGCCGCGACGGTCGAGGCGGCGGAGGAGCTGGCAGCGGTGTCGCCCGGCGGCCGGATGCAGACGCCGATGCTCGGCGTGCTCGATGAGGCCGCGAACGTCTGCCGCTGGCGGGACCTCCCGGACCTCTACAGCCACTACGGCTCCCGCGGCATCCCGATCATGTCGGTGTTCCAGTCCTGGTCGCAGGGCATCGGGGTATTCGGCAAGGAGGGCATGTTGAAGCTCTGGTCGGCCGCGAACGTGAAGCTCTACGCCGGCGGAATCTCCGAGCCGGAGTTCTTGGGCATGGTGTCCGATCTGATCGGCACCTACGACCGCGAGACGACCTCCGCGAGCATGAACAAGGGCGTGCGCTCGACCACCACCGCGTTGAAGCGAGAGAAGATCCTCGACGTCGCGGAGCTGGCGACGCTCCCGATCCCGCGGAAGGGACGCAAGACCGGTCGAGCGATCATGATGTCCTCCGGCTCCCGTGCAGCGATGCTGCGCACGGTGCCGTGGTTCGACGGCCCCAAGGAGTTCGTCGCGGGTATCAATGCATCGATCGCGCGGAACCAGCCCGGCGGCGCTGCACCGGCAGCACCAGCACCGGCGCCGGTCGCTGACCGGCCGCTCGCCCCGGTGGAGGGATCATGAGCGACATCTACGGCGGCGTGGACGACGACGACCTCACCCCGGGACCCTACGAGGGCGCAGAGGAGGAGCCGACGACGTTCTTTGGGTCAGCGGATGAGTTCGTGCGCAAGCAGCTGATCGGCACCTACCGGCGCCGCGTCATCCGGGGTGGCTCCGGCAGCGGACTGCGCTGGAAAGCCGCCTGGTGGTCGAGCGCGGAGGCGCAGCAGCGCATCGAGGCCCTGTGGCGAGCGTGGGAGGCCGCCAGAGCCGACGAGAAAGCCGGGATGAGCACCTGGTGGATCAACCACTGCGATCCGCACATGACCGCTCTGCTCTCCCCAGACGGGCCGTTCGCGGACTCGCAGGACGAGAACCGGGTCGGGGAACCTCTGCCCTACGAGCGTCCCGTCGAGGGCCTGTTCGAGCCCGACCGTCAGCCGCCGCTCTACACCGAGCGGACGACCGAGGGAGAACCTGCGGGCACGAACGCCTGAACGGCAAAGAAGAAGGGGAGCACCAGTCGGTGCTCCCCTTCTTCGCGCGTGGTGGCGGTTACCTGCTGAGGTCCCCACGGTCGGCGCCCTGGCCGCGGCCGCGGGTGCGCCGCGTCGACGGGACGGTGCTCGTGGCCGCCTTCGAGGTCACCGCGGAGCTGGCCGGGGTCGCGTGGGCGCTGTCAGCGCTCATCCGCGCTTCGATCAGGTGCGGCGGGACTCCCTTGGACTCCATCGCGTGAACGGTGGCCTGTCGACGCTCCGAGCTGTCGTAGGCCACCTCGCCCGCCTCGCGCGCCGCTGACGCACGAGGATCGGACGCCGGGGTCGTGGGGTCGCCTGAGGTGCCGTTGGCGCTCTGAGCGGCGTCCTGGCGCTCGGCGGGGGCGGTGTCGCGGTAGAGCTGCGCCTGCGCCCGGGCGTCGGCTGCGAGCTCGCGCAGCTCGTCCGGGCTCGCGTGCTCGGTGCCGCCCGCGGCGGCATCGCGGTCGTAGTCGTTGGCGCGCGCTTCCAGCTCGGCAGCCATGACGGCCTGGCCGTTGTCGACGTCGGCCGCGCCGGGAACTTCTCTAGCTGCTGCGTCGGATCGGGCGTCGTTGGCGCGGTCGAGCCGGTCCGCCTCAGCGATGAGAATCTGCGCCTCGGTCAGTTCGGTGCCGGCACGCGCGCGCTCGGGAGCAACAGCGTCCTTCCACTCCTCGACCAGTGCAGCACGAGCGGCTGCGACGGTCGCGGGGTCCGGCGTGGACACCTGGCCGACGTCGTTCCAGTCGATCGACGTCTGGACGCGGTATCCCTGGAACCCGGCGGGGTCCGTGTCGCGCTTCCACTCCTCGGCCACCGACAGCTCGACAGTCGCGACGTCGCCGGCAAGAGCGGCGCGGTAGTCGGTGATGAGGGCGCGCTGCGCGCCGGTGTCCGGCTCCGTGCGGTCCCCGACCTGCATGGTGAGACGGTCCTCGTCGTGGCGGTGGTAGTGCTCCGGCGCAGACGTGGCCGCCCATTCCTTCGCCAGATCCAGCTCGGACTTTCCGCGGGTGGCGGCGTCGCGCAGGACGGCAGTGTCGACGCCGTAGCGCTCCATCACCTCGCGCTGCACGACGGCCGCGGCACGCTCCGCGATGGGGTCCTGGCCCTTCCACGCCTGAGCCGTCTCCGCGACGCGGGCGACGTCCTGGATGCTCGCGCGATCCCACCACTCCGGCCGGTCTACGACCTGCAACGTTGCTCGTGCGGCACCCCGCTCGGCGTCGAACCGCGCAGCGAGCTCGCGCGCCTGAGCTGCCGATCGAGCCTGCGCGTCGCGCGCCAACTCCTCCCGCAGGCGGGCGAACTTCTCGCCCATCTGCATCGCGATCGTCAGTGCTACTCGAACGTTCTGACCGACCTCCTGGCCGACCTCATCGTCACTCATGACTTCCTCCCCCTATGGCTGTCGTGCCTGGTTATCGGTCGAGTCCGCCGCGGTCGTGACCGGGCTTCTCGCGGGCGTCTCGGGCGCGCTTGGCGAGGAGCGCGTCGGCGCTCTCCTGCTCGCGCGGCGTGAGCTTGGTCGGCACCGGGCTCCCGGTCGGGAACGACGCGGCGACCGCCTCGCGCGACTGCCGCAGCTCGGGCGGCAGAGCGGCCCGCTGGGCCTCCCACGCCTCGGCCTTGTTCGCGGTGTCCTGCTTCGTGTAGCTGTCTCGCACTGCGGTCAACTGACCGCGGAGCGTCTGCGACAGCTCGCTCATCCGACGTGCGTCACCGGCGGCCTTGTGCGCCGAAGCGATCGCGTGAGTCATGCGGGCGAGCTGGTGCAGCAGCAGCAGCTCAGCGGCCGCGTTCTTCTTCTTGCCGGCGGCCGCCAGGATCAGCGCAGTGGTGTGCGCGCTCGAGGGCATCGCTGCGGGTCGCGGTCGCGTCTCGTGGGCGCGCAGGTGTGCCGACCGCGCGAGCGATCGCGCAGCGTCCGCGAGCGGTCCGGGGGTGGGTTCCATGCGCCTCGACCACGCGGCGTAGGCGCCAGCCGTCTCACGCGCCACGTGTGCCCACGTCGACCGGTCGGACGGGTCGACGGAGTTGATGTACTGGTGCAACCGGTCCATGTCGGCGGCGTACTTCGCGAACAGATCGGGCGAGGGCTCGGCAACTTCGCGGCCCGGGTTCACCGGCTGATAGCGCCATGGGTTCTTCGACGTCGCGCGCCATTCCTCGGCCGCTTCTGTCGCCTTCAACGGCTCGTCCGGCCACCCCTCGCGCAGTCGCGGGAGGGTCAGGTCGCGCGCGAGGGTCCCGCCGCCGTGCCAGCGCACGGGCTCGTCCTTCTCGGGGCGCAGCGCCACGCTGTAGCCCTGCACGACGTCGTTGCGGCCCACCGCGAAACGCGGGCGCACCAGCAGCCCCTCTTGACGCATCCGACGCACGAACTCGCCCTCATCGACGCTGGACGATGCAGCAGCGCGGACGCTGCGCTCGAGGCGGCGCACGTCGGGCTCAACCGCGTTGCGTGTGCGGGCCGCCTCGCGGGCTCCGGGGACGATCCCGCGCTCTCCGAGCTCACGCCCCTCGGGGTGCAGCTGCGTCAGACCGTGATCGCGTTCCAACTCACGGCTGACCTTCTGAGCGAGCCGCTTGTCGTAGGGGATGTGCGCCTTCGTCCCGTCCTCGCGCACGAGGGAGACGGCGATGTGGATGTGGTCGTTGCCGTTCTTCGACGCGCCATGACGAACCGCGACCCATCGCGCGTTCGCCTTCCCGATGTCGTCGCCGGCGAACCCCATGCGCTGCACGAAATCGGTGGCGATCACTCCCCACTTCTCATCCGTCAGCGTGCCCTCTTCGGCGCTGAGAGAGAGCGAGCAGTGCCACACGTGCGCGTCCTGCTTCACGACGGCCTGCTTGCCCGTCGACGGATCCAGGATCGGCTCCCCCGTCGCACGGTCGAACTGTTTCACGGACCGCATGACCTTCGTGCCGTACACCTCGGCCGGCTCGTCAAGATCGCGTGCGATCGCGAGAGCTGCGTCGCGGTCCAGCACCTCGTAGCCGTACAGCGCCATGATCGCGGAGTCGCCAGCGACCAGGTGCTGCTCGGTGTGCTCGTTCGAGCGACCGGGGCCAGCGAGATAGGTCATCAGCCCGCCCATCTGCGAGCCGTAGGTGACGTTAGGAATCACTTGCCGGCCACCGCACGGCACGCTGCGCTGATCTGCGGGACAAGTGCCGCGAACTGCACTCGGAACTCCTCGACCTGTGCGGGAAACTGCCCCTCGGTGTTCGCGAACCGCGCGAGCTGGTTGAGGTTACGAGCCATGCCGCCAAGGTCAGCGCGAACCTGCATCAGCTCGGCCACTGCGCTCTTCCACTCGGCATCCGTGCGTACCTGCGCGTTCATCGCAGACTCGAACAAGAGTCGCGGAACCGTGATGTCGCCGGCCACAACTGCGCGAGCCTGCAACGCCGCATCTTCTTCGGCGGTGACGTACACGCGGTAGTACTTCTCGCGTGCCCCCTCGGGTGCGTTCTCGCGCCTTTTCCGAGCGAACAACCGTCGAGGAGTCGACTCCGACACTCGAACCACCCGCCCTTCCCTTGCCAGCGCAGCGAACCCGCCACCCGGCGGGGACCACACCTCTAGTGTGCACCCGGAGCCAGCGCAGCGCCAGCCCGGCAAGCCATTTACCAGCGGTAAATGGACAGCTTGCTCCAAAAACCGCTCTGCCCGAGCGTAGCGATGGTGCAGCAAAGCGGCTCCACGAACGGGCACCCGTCGCGGGAAGGAACAGCCTCCGGATGGGCGACGCTGCGGCGCCTTCCGGATGCCCATTTGGGCATGTAGCCTGATCCCATGAGCGACAACACGAGGAACCCAGAGGACGCCGCCGACGCCGCACGCCGGCTGCTCGAAGCGAGTGTCGAGAAGAGAGTCGCAGCGGTGCGCACGATCGTCACCGCCGCGAACGACACTGACACTGCACGCGCGGCTCTCACTGACGCGCAAAGTCGGCACACGAGGGCGTGGGCCGATGCGCTCGCTACCGGGTGGTCCGAGAAGGAACTCCGCGCAGCCGGAGTGCCGCGGCCCGACCAGTCCCGCGGTCGTGCACCTCGTTCGCGTCGCTCACCGGGGAGCGACAGCGCTCCCGGCGACTCGACGGAAAACAGCGCTACGGAATCGAGTGACGACGCAGCCTGAGCGACCGGACGATCGCCTTCGTCGGTCCCGCAAGCCCCCACCGCGGTAGGACGGAACACGTAACGTCTACCGTGACGCAGCGACCCCCTCGCTCGCGTCGGAGCCCCCCGCTCGAGCACAGCTCGCGGGGGCTTCTTCGTTTCCGGGCTGATCGCGCCGGCTGCGGTCCGGCCGTCCATCCGACGCTTCACTCTTGCCTACGCTGATCACCCGTCAAGAGCGCTCCGCGTCCCTTCGGGATGCCCCTGCGGGGCACTCCTGACGGCTGCCCATCTCCGGCATCGCGCCGCTTATCGGATGGATGGCCTCGGTGCGTGCTCAGCCCCGTGATCGTAGCTCCGCGGTACGGATCGCAAGTTCTTCGCGAGCCCCGGCGGCGGCGCGCTTGCGTGCCGCCTCGCGCTCCCGAGCTGCCCGCTCGTACTCGTGCTGATCGCGCTTCATCTGAGCGATCACCCGATCCACTTCGTCCTGGTCGATGTTCGCCAGCCGTGCAGCCTCCGCGGCTCGCTCGGCGGCGCGTCGCTGCTGGTCAGCGGCCCGCTCCGCCGCAGCGTCACGACGAGCCTGGTCGAACCGCGAGTGCTCTGTGATGACCTGTCGGATCGCCCAGCCGTAGAACCCGAGAGCGTTGCGACTGGTGAACGTGTCCGGCACGCGGCGACCGTCCCGCGTCAGCCAGGCGGTGATAGCGAACATCAGCCCCTCGACGCTCCACTCGGAGACGTCGATCCCTGACCGCTCGAGCATCCCAACCACGTGACCGACGTGCACTCCGCGAGCAAGCCAAGGGATGCGCTGAGCCAGCGCAGCTGCGAAGCGTTGAAGTTCGATGGGTCTCGGAACCGCCGGCCGACCGATCGAGCTGCGCCGTGTGTTACTTCCTCGTCCGGGCTGCCGCGAAGCGGCTTCCGAGCGCGGTTCACCGCGCGTTGGTGGGATCTTCTCAACTGGAGCTGTAGGAGCAACGTGGCGCCTACGGGGTAGGTGGACATTCTCCACAGATCGGGTGATCCGGCCGCCCTGCGAGACGCGGGACGGAACCGGAGCCGGCGCCGCGCACGCGGCGCGCAGGGCAGCCGCACGGGGCATCACGAGCGCCCGCGTGGAAGCCATGCGGAGCTGGCGGCCACCGTGCGCGAGCTGCGCGGCAACGCGCTCACCGCCGCACAGGTAACGGCCCTCGATGACGACTGCGGCGAGGCCCAACAGCAGCAGGATCTCTCGGGCGCGCTGCACGGTCCTCTTGCACATGCCCAGGCGGTCCGCGACCGTTTGGTGCGCTGTCGTGACGCCGCGTCCCGTACCGACGTCGGCCGAGCGCATGTCCTCCTGAGCGACGAGCAGCAGCGTGTGCGGTGCGACCTTCACAGCCGCTCGCACGGCTTCGCCCTCGGGCGTTGCCAGGGCGTCCAACACGGCGTCGAACCACGCGCTACCGGACGTCCAGCACGGCAGCGGCGCGTAGGCGCCCGGTGCCGGCTCGGGGCTCCACGAGCCCGACCGCGATTTGTTTGGCCGCGACGCGGCCGCCTGTGACGTCTCGGATGCAAGCTCGACCGACCGCTCCCCTGAAAAAAGGGTGGGTCGGGAGTGCACGGAGACGAACTCCGCTGTTACGATGTGGTCATTCCTTCCGGGTACGTTCCGGCGGGTACACCGAAGGCCCGGCTGGTAACCGGTTCTTGGGTGGGACTGCTTCACACCTCTGAGTCGCCAAACTGTGCGAGGTGGGAAGCCAAGGCTTCTAGGCCCGTCGCGAGAGCGACGGGCCTAATGCGTTAACGGGTGTCGATGGGCAGCTCCTCATCGGAAAGAAGGGTCGGCTGCGACGGCCACCACGAGGGAACACCCTCGTCGGTCAGCTCGCTTTGCACGTGCTCGACCAGGCGCTCGAAGAACACCGCCGACGACACGTTGGCGTGCGACGCCATGTCGTTGAAGCGATCGCGCGCCTGCTTCTCGACGGTCCAGGCAACGTTGGTGGGTTCCACCATCGTTCCTCGGGGACGCCGCGTCGTAGCCATGTGATTAACGTAGAGCTGTGGCTGTGATTAGCGCGACGCGACACGCCGCTTTAGATGCCCATTTGGTCACTCGCGGCTGAGAGCTACTCCGCTGCGGGAAGCGGGAGCGTGACGTCCACCGCGCGGAACTCCGAGACGGTCGCCCGCTCGACTGCTCGGTAGACCGTCGAGCGCGTCACACCGAACTGCTCCGACAGCTCCGCGACGGTGTAGTTCCCGGAGCGGTACTCCGCGACCAGGTGTGCCTCGATCTTCGGGGAGAGCTTCGGCGCGCGGCCGCGCAGCCGGCCCTTCGCCTTGGCGACCCGCATGCCCTCCTTCGTGCGCGCGCGGATCAGGTCGCCCTCGAACTCCGCGATCATCGCCAGCACGTTGAACAGCAGCCGCCCGATCGGGTCGTTCGGGTCGTGCAGCGACCCGCCGATGTTCAGGCGCACTCCCCTGCGCGTGAGCTCGTCCACGATGTCGCGCGCATCGGTGATCGAACGGGCGAGGCGGTCGAGCTTCGTCACGAACAGAGTCGAGCCAGCGTCGCACGCGGCCAGGGCCTCGCGCAGCGCGGGCCGCTCGCGGTTGCTGCCGGTGAGGCCGGCGTCGACGTAGATCCGCTCCGCCGGCACACCGGCCGCGAGCAGCGCGTCACGCTGCGCCTGCGCGTCCTGCTTGTCCGTCGAGACGCGGGCGTATCCGATCAGCTCAGCCATTGGACCAGTATCCCGTTTGACGCCCCCCTACCGAACAAATCACCGGACGGGTCTAACGGGACACTCAGCACCGCGGATTTTCGCGGCGCTGTCGGTTCTCGAGGTCGTCTGCACGAATCTTCAAGGTCCTCTGCACGGCGGCGTGACCCATCATTTGGAGCTGTGGGTCTCGGCGCTCTGTGCCAGCGTTCTAGCGCCGCTCGATGTCGCGTCTAGTCGAGGAGTTCCGTGCGGATGCGAGCGGCAACGGCCTCGCGAAGGGGGCGGACGTTCTCGGCACTCCAGTCGGTCGGGTCGGGGAACTTCCATTCCAGGAACCGGCCGGCCGGCGTCGTGGGGAGCGCGAGGCCGGGCTTCATCGCGACGACGATATCCGCGTTCTCGAGATCCTCGACCGTGACCGCGCGAGGGATGCGGTCGCTGATGTCGAGGCCGAGCTCCGCGACCGTCGACGCGATCGCGGGATTCACCGAGTCTGCGGGCGCGAGGCCGCCGGAGGTGGCGGTGTAGCGGTCACCGGCGAGGACTTCGAGGAGGCCGGCGCCGAGTTGGGAGCGGCCGGCGTTGTGCTGGCAGAGGAAGAGGACGGTGGGCTTCTCGGTCATGCGGGGATGCTGCTTCCGGTCATCGTGCGGGTCCAGGTCTGGGTGGCGATCTGCACGGCGTCCCACGGGGAGCCGAGTGGCGGTGTGTAGGAGAGGTCGAGGTCGGAGACCTGCTCGACGGTGAGCCCGGCGAACAGGGCTGTCGCGTAGGTGTCGACGCGCTTGGCGGTCTCGGTACCGAGGCGGCCGACGAGCTGCGCGCCGAGCAGACGTCCGTCGCGGGTGTCTCCGGTGATGCGGATCGTGATCGGCTGCGCGCCCGGGTAGTAGCGCTTGTGGTCGTCCGCTACCGCGGTCGTCGTCGCCGGAGCGAAGCCCGCGGCGTGGGCCTCGTGCTCGCGCAGGCCGGTGCGGGAGGCGACGAGGTCGAACACCTTCACGACCTGCGTGCCGACGGAGCCGGCGAACCGGGCGTCGCCGCCGAGGGCGTTCTCGCCCGCGACGCGGCCCTGCTTGTGGGCTGTGGTGCCGAGCGGCAGGTAGGTGCTGCCGAGGAGGCGGTGATGGGTCGTCACTCCGTCGCCTGCGGCGAACACGTGCGGGAGGCCGGTGCGCATGGCCTCGTCGACGACGACGGCGCGGCCGGCGCCGAGGGACGCTCCGGCACGGGCGAGCAGGTCGGTGTTCGGCTTCACGCCGACGACCAGGAGCACGACGTCGGCGGTCCGGGTCAGCGGCGTGCCGTCGTGGTCAGCGTGCACGGCGAGCCCCGTGGTGGTCTTCTCGATCGAGGCGACGGTGGTGCGGGGGAGCACCTCGACGCCGTGCTGGTCGAGCTCGGTGTGGACGAGGGCACCTAGTTCGGGGTCGAGGGTGGAGAGCACTTCCGGGCCGCGCTGCAGCTGGGTGACTTTCAGGCCTCGGATGGTGAGGGCTTCGGCCATCTCGAGGCCGACGTAGCCGGCGCCGACGATGATCGCCGTCTGCGGGTCGCGGCTGTCGAGGTAGCGCTCGAGGGCGAAGGTGTCGCCCATCGAGTGCAGCACGTGCACGCCGTCCTCCGGTCCCAGCTCATCCACGCCGGCGATCCCGGCGGAGGACGCGAGGGCACCGGTGCCGACGATCAGCTCGTCGTACCCGATCTGGTCGAGCGAGCCGTCGGGGGTGCGGACGGTGAGCTGCTGCCCGGCGACGTCGATGTCGGTCGCGAAGGTGTCCAGGCGCAGGGTCATTCCGGTGGCTTCGAGGTCGGCGTGGGTGCGGTGTGCGAGCGACTGCCAGGGCTGCACCTCGCGGGAGAAGTAGTACGGGATCCCGCAGATCGAGAAGTTCGGGTACGAGTCGGCGACGACGACGGTCACGTCGACGGACGGGTCGAGCTCGCGGGCGCGCAGCGCGGCGGAGATCCCCGCGTCGCTGCCGCCGATGGCGACGAGATGCATCAGATGGGCCTTTCGGATCAGACGTGTGACGAGGTCGAGGTGGCCGGGACGACGAGGTCCCCGGCGGCCCGGGCGGCGCCCGGGAAGAGGAACACGGCGATGCCGACGCCGATCGCGGCGCCGACGAGCTGCGCCACGACGAAGGGCAGGACGGAGGTGGGGGCGATGCCGGCGAAGGTGTCGGTGAAGACGCGGCCGAGGGTCACGGCGGGGTTCGCGAACGAGGTCGAGGACGTGAACCAGTACGCGGCACCGATGTACGCGCCGACCGCGGCCGCCGCGAGCGGGCCGCGGTTCGTCCGGGCGAGGGAGAGGATCACGAGGACCAGGCCCGCGGTGGCGACGACCTCCCCGAGCAGGTGGCCGGCGGTGACGCGCTCGGTCGTCGCGATCGCGGTCGGGACCTCGAACATCGCGTTCGCGAGGACCGCGCCGCCGATGCCTCCGAGCAGCTGCGCGCCGACGAACACCGCGAGGTCCCTCCCGGACAAGCCGGTGCGGTCGCGGCGGCCGAGGAGTGCGTCGACGGCGGAGACGAGCGGGTTGAAGTGCGCCCCGGACACCGGGCCGAAGACGAGGATCAGCACCGCCAGTCCCAGCGCTGTCGCGAGGGAGTTCTCCAGCAGTTGCAGACCGACGTCGTCCGGGGAGAGCGATTGGGCGGCGATGCCGGAGCCGACGACGATCGCCACGAGCAGACCGGTGCCGAGGAACTCGGCCACGGCCCGACGAGCGAGCGGTGGAGGGGAAGTGGTGTCCATGTCGTCGGCCATCTTGACCGCTCGCAATCACTCAGTCAAGATTGAGTCAATGAACACCGAGCGAACCGAACTGGAAGCGCGGGCGGCCCGCCACGCGGCCCTCAGCGACCCTGCCCGCCTGCGGATCGCGGATCTGTTGACCCTCGGGGACCTGGCGCCGCGGGAGCTGCAGGACCGACTCGGCATGCCCTCGAATCTTGTCGCGCACCACCTCGCCGTCCTCGAGCGGGAGGGCATGATCCTCCGTCGCCGCTCGGAGGCGGACCGGCGCCGCAGCTACGTCCACCTGATCCCCGGCGCGTTCGACCAGCTCGGGCCCTCGACCACCGCCGCGGCGCGGCGGGTGCTGTTCGTGTGCACGGCGAACTCCGCCCGCTCCCAGCTCGCCGCCCAGCTCTGGGCGCAGCGCAGCCCCATCCCCGTCGCCTCCGCCGGCACCCACCCCGCCGCGGCGATCGCGGCCGGCGCGATCACGACTGCCGAGCGGCACGGCCTGACGCTGACGGGGAGTGCTCCGCAGCGGTTCGCGGACGTCGCCGCGGACACCGACCTCGTGATCACCGTCTGCGACGCAGCCCACGAGGAGCTCGGCTCGGAGGCGCTGCACTGGTCGATCCCCGACCCGGTGCCCGCCGGCACGGACGCCGCGTTCGATGCCGCTTACGACGAGCTCGCCGCGCGCGTCGATGCTCTCGCGGCGAGGGTCACGGCCGCCTGATCAGACGCGGGTGAGCATCCCGGCGAGGGAGTCGAGCGCGCCGGGGACGAGGGAGAAGTACGCCCAGGTGCCGCGCTTCTCGCGGGCCAGGATCCCGGCGTCCACGAGGATCTTCAAGTGGTGCGACACCGTGGGCTGACTCAGCCCGACCGGCTCCGTGAAGTCGCACACGCACACCTCGCCCGAGCTGCTCGACGCGACGATCGACACCAGGCGGAGCCTCGCCGGATCCGCCATCGCCTTCAACGCCCGGGCCAGCAGCTCCGCGCCCTCGGCGCTCAGCGGCTCGCGCGCTAGCGGTGCACAGCACGCGGCCGCCGCTGCGGTGAGGGTCAGCTCGGTCGTCGCCATGCCTCCACCCTCCCACACATTGACAGTCATCGATATGCCGGGGCAGACTCAATCCATCGATGACCGTCGATGTTGAGGAGTGCACCTGATGACCATGCTGCTGACCGTCCCGCCCCGCACCGACGAGCGCCGCCTCACCGGCCTGCCCGTCGCCGTCATCGGCGCCGGCCCTGTCGGTCTCGCCGCCGCTGCGCAGCTGCTCGAGCGCGGCCTCGATGTCGTGGTCTACGAGGCGGGCGAAAGCGCCGGAGCCGCGGTGCAGCAGTGGGGCCACACCCGCCTGTTCTCCCCGTGGGAGTACCTGGTCGACGCGGCTGCCGGGCGCCTGCTCGACGCCGCCGGCTGGGAGGCGCCCGCGGCGAAGAAGCTGCCCACCGGGCACGAGTTCGTCCGCGACTACCTCGCGCCCCTCGCCGCGACCCCGCAGCTCGCCTCCGTCATCCGATACCGCTCCCGCGTCACGGCCGTGACTCGCGAGGGCATGGACCGCACCCGCTCCACCGGACGCGCGGGCACTCCGTTCCTGCTGCGTCTGGACACGCCGGAGGGCACTGTCGACGTCACCGCCCGCGCGGTCATCGATACCTCGGGCACCTACTCCACGCCCAACGCCCTCGCCTCCGCGGGCCTCGACCCGATCGGCGCCGCCGACGTCGCCGAGCACCTCAGCCACGCGCTGCCGGACGTGCTCGGCGCCGACCGCGCCCGCTTCGCCGGGAAGCGGATCCTCGTCGTCGGCGCCGGCCACTCCGCCGCGAACACCCTGATCAAGCTCGCCCGCCTCGCCCGCGAGGAGCCGGAGACGCAGATCACCTGGGCGATCCGCGGCACCAGTCCGCTGCGCGTCTTCGGCTCGGGCGACGATGAGCTCGAGGAGCGCGGCAAGCTCGGTGGCACCGTCCACCAGCTCGTCCGCGACGGCGCGATCACCCTCCTGGACCGCTTCGAAATCGACCGTCTCGAGAAGACCGCCACCGGCCGGGCCGCCGTCCTCGGGCGCCGCCGGAAGGAGCGCGAGAGCGTCGAGGCCGACGTCGTCGTGCAGGCGACCGGGTTCCGGCCCGACCTCGACATGCTCCGCGAGATCCGCGTCTCCCTCGACGAGATCGTGGAGGCACCCCGCGCGCTCGCGACGCTGATCGACCCGAACCTGCACTCCTGCGGCACGGTCGACCCGCACGGCGTCGCGGAGCTCGCCCACCCTGAGCCGAACTTCTACATCGCCGGCATGAAGTCCTACGGCCGCGCCCCGACCTTCCTCCTCGTCACCGGTTACGAGCAGGTCCGTTCCATCGCGGACGAGCTCGCCGGCGATCACGCCGCCGCTCGGCGCGTGCAGCTCGTGCTCCCCGAGACCGGCGTCTGCTCCACCGACATCGGATCCGCCGGAGGAAGCTGCTGCTCATGACCGAGATCCGGGCGATGACCCCCGAGGACTGGGCGTCGGTCGAGACGATCTACCGCGAGGGCATCGCGACCGGGCACGCCACCTTCGAGGCCGAACCGCCGACATGGGAGGCGTTCGATGCGGGAAAGCTCGACGTCGGACGCCTGGTCGCCGTCGACCGCGACCAGATCCTCGGCTGGGCGGCGCTCTCCCCCGTGTCGAGCCGGCCCGTCTACCGAGGGGTGGTCGAGCACTCCGTCTACATCGCGTCGTCTGCCCGCGGCCGCGGCATCGGCGCTGAACTCCTGCAGGCGCTCATCGATGCAGCGGACGCCGCAGGACTCTGGACGATCCAGTCGAGCATCTTCCCCGAGAACACCGCCAGCCTCGCCCTCCACGACCGCGCCGGATTCCGCCGCGTCGGCACCCGCGAACGCATCGCCCAGATGACGTACGGATCCGCCGCCGGCACCTGGCGCGACACGATCCTCATTGAACGCCGACGCCGGAACTGACGGACTCGTCGTGCTGCCGCTCGCGCTCGCGCTACCCGCATCGCTCGCGCTCGCGCTCGCTCCGGTCGTCGTCGTCACGCAGACACTCGTGGAGCTCGTTGGCATGGTCGGGTTCGTCCGGCTGATCCCACGGCTCGTCCGCGACCCGACGGGCACCCACGTCAGAGGAGCATGATCAGCAGATGAGATTCGAAGTTCTTCACATCGACGCGTGCCCGAACTCAGCGGAAGCGATCGAACGTCTCCGCGAAGCTCTCGTCGCCACGGGGCACCCCGATGCGGTGGTCGAGACCCGACTGCTGCGAACGTCGGAAGACGCCGCGGATGCACCCTTCGCCGGATCACCCACGATCACCCTCGACGGGACCGACCTCTTCCCCACGACCGGGCAGACGAACGACCTCGCCTGCCGCGTCTACGCGACTCCCGCCGGACTCGCGGGTGTGCCGACAACCGCGCAAATCATCGACGCAATCACTTCTCGTGCCCACTGACACTCCTCTGATCTGCTCGTGCTGCGGCCGACCCAAGAACCGCCGCCAGCTCCACCAGCTCAACAACGGAGCCGCCTTCATCTGCCGCCGATGCGGACTATGGATCGCGCTTCGCCTCCGCCGGGACCACTGACGTAGACGGAAGGTCCGCGAACGATCGTTCGCGGGACGCCAAGGTCGCCCGCGTCGTCCAGGTGCCCTTCGACCTGTTCAACCAGTCTCTTCAGCTCGGCGTGCTTCCGACCCATTAGAAATGACTTCTATAGGCTTGCGGCCAGTGGAGCACGATTAGTCGGTAGAGGTTGTGACTATCAGGCCGGACCAGTTGGACACAGGCAACCGCGTCGAGACGCTCTACACGATCAGCGCCGCCGCCCGTCGCGTTCAGCGCCGCCGCGCCACCGTCCGAGCCTGGATTCAACAGGGCCTCCTGCCCTTCGAGATGATCGACGGCGACCACGCGAAGTACATCAAGGAGGCCGACCTCCTCGCCGTCTATCGCCAGACGTTGACAACACGACGCCTGCGCCCGCGTGATGACGCCGGTCGCTTCATATCCCGGATCTAGGTCCGACCGTCCACCCCACCTCGTGTCCCTCCAGCTTGTGATCGATCCGTACCGGGGAGTTTTGGGTGCCTTCTTCCGAACACGGCCAAACCCGCCACGTCGCCGAGCTACGCTTGCCGCTAGTGGCGCAAGACTCAGAACCTCGCATCTGGACAACTGCCGACGACTGGACGATGGTCCCTCGTTCGCCAGACGAGGCCGCGCACGACCTCTACACGCTGAGCGCCGCAGCGAAACGGATCCGGAAGCGCCGCGCGACGATCCGTGCGTGGATTCAGCAGGGCCTTCTCGACTACTACCAGCGCGAAGGCGATCACACGAAGTACGTGAAGCTCAGCGAACTTCAGGCCGCCTACCGGAACCGCCTCACCGCACTCCGAAGCCGACCCCGCGACGACGACGGCCGATTCACGCCCTGGACTTGACCAACTCCATACCGTCCACCCCAAAATCTAAAGTGGGGATCGTGGCATGTGCTGCCGCATTTCATTCCTCTTCGCTCGCCGTTTCGGATCCTTGACTTCTCCCCGGACGCGAAATCTGTATGCTCGCGCTAGGCCGCGAACTGGCTCACGGCTTGTGCGAGACATGGCCGATACCGCAAACTAGTACCACTTGTTACAAGTGCGCCCAGACCAGCCGAACGGCTGGTCTTCTGCGTTAACGGACGACGCAGCGATCACACCCCGCGGCTCGACCGCGACGCCCTACCCACCACGACCGCTCCACCGAAACCACGCCGGCCTCGAGCCGGCTTTTTTCATGCCCGGCCCGGATTTGAGCAGCACCAGCTCTCCTGGCCCCCTCCTCATCTGACTACACACCTGGTTGCTAGTAGTCAGTGAAGCCGAGCCGACCGGCTCGGTGTCGAACGGACGCGCTCGCGCGTCCCCCGCGGAGAGGTTCGTCATGTCGATCCTGCTTCCCGAGTCACCGGAGGAGGTGAACTTCCTGAACGCCTTCGCTGAGCAGCTCCCCGAGCTGTTCGCGATCGCCGTCTTCGCTCCGCTCGTCTACATCGTCGTGCTCGGCAAGAACGGCGGTCCCGCGAAGCGCATCAAGAAGATCGCCAAGGCCCTCCGCCGCCCACCCCAGGCGTAGCGGACTCGAAAAAGCGCACCTCCTTCGCGGAGGGGAGAGCTCTGTCTTCGACCGACTCGAAAAACAATAGCTTTCTGAGACGCACCGTCCGGCGGTCGCTCCGCACTCAGCGAGTCCGGGCTCTCGGGACGTCGACCGTCTTGAAAAGACGTCTTGTTGCGTTTCGTCTCAGGACGAGGCTCGGAGGGTGTTTCCGAGTCAGAATGAGCTCATGAGCCTTCTGGGGTATACGCGTGTGAGCACGTCGAGTCAGGACGCGCAGCTGCAACTCGACGCGCTCGTCGCCGCCGGCGTGCAGAAGCGCGACGTCTTCGCGGACGTCACCTCAGGCAGCAAGACCGCGATCGAGCGGACCGGAATGAAGAAGCTCCTCGAGTACGCCGAGGACGGCGACACCGTCGTCGTCTGGCGAATCGACCGCCTCGGCCGGTCCCTGATCGACGTCCTGAACACGGTGAACCTGCTGCGCGAGCGCGGAGTGCAGGTGCGCTCGCTTTCTGACGGCATCGATCCGTCGACGTCGACGGGCCGGCTGATGTTGAACATGCTCGCCACGCTCGCGGAGTACGAGCGAGAGCTCATCGTGGAGCGGGTCAACGCCGGCATCGCGGCCGCCCGCGCGAACGGGACCCGGTTCGGCCGGCCTCTCTCGGATCCGGTCGTGATCGCGGACAAGCTCGCGATCGCCGCCGACGCTCGCGCACGCGGCCGCACCGCCGAGGACGCTGCTCGCCTCGTCGGATGGAGTCGCGCAACGCTCTACCGCCACCAGCAGGCCCACGCCGCCCGCGAAGACGCAGCGGTTTAGCCCACGGCCCTCCCCACAGCGATCCGCCCCGGGCCGGCTGTGCAGGCGACTTCGAACATCTGAATCTTCACGGTTGTCTGCACGACTGCCGAGACGGCGCGAAGAGTCGTGCAGAGGACCGTGGAAACCGACAGGCGCTCGATGTCGCGTCTGCGTGTACCGGTCACCGATCCCCAAACGGAACACTCCAACATCGTCAGACGCTCTCCGGTTCGCCGGAACTACTGCGGCTCCAGTTGCGGTCGCCGATGCGATAGTCCATATCGGCGGTCAGTCGCGTGAGGCGGCCGCCGCTGGCTTCGCCGCTCTGCGCGGCCGTAGGTTCGACATCGATCGACGTCCTGAGGGTTTGTCCGGCAAGAACGCGGAGATCGTCCGGCAGAGCTTTGGTGGGGCGCAGCTTCTCATCGAGTCGGAAGCGCGAAACGACGACGATGTTCTTTGAGTCGTTGCTGATGTCGACATGGACACCCGTCAACATCTGGTTGGGGCCGTCGCCGTATGCAGCCCCTCCTCTTAGCGCGATACTGACGTTGCGCGCTTGGGCGAGCTCACTCTCCTCTCGTTCCCTCCGTTCGACATCTTCCCTGTCTCGTGCCTCGGCGCGCGTCTGTTCCCGGTCGGCCTGATCTGCGCGGAAGCTCTGGACAGCCCAGAGGAGCGCGAGGACGGTCGCGATCGATCCGAACCAGGTGCCCGTTGCTCCGACCCAATCGGCGGTCCACCGACCGTCGATGACGGTAGCGAGGCAGGCGCCCAGCGCGAGACCGCCCACCCCGAAGGTCAGGTTGGTGATGAGCGCATTTCGCCGTGACGTCATGTGTTCACGGTACTGACGGTCATCGCGGTGAGCGTCAGTCCGGAACGGCCAGCGGCTCGCCCGCGATCGTGGCAGCCCCGCTCCGCGTTGGGCCTGACCGTTCGTACGCTGGGGGTATGTGCGGTCGTTTCGTCGTCAAGGACTCCACCGCGGCTCTGCTGCCGGATCTCGTCTCTGCTGATTTCGGGGGTCTGCGCCCGAACTACAACGTGGCACCGACATCGCCGGTGACCGTCGTGCGTGAGCGCGACGGAGAGCGGTCGGCACCGACCGTGCATTGGGGGTTCGTGCCGGTGTGGGCGAAGGACTTCAAGAAGCAGCGGCCGCAGCCGATCAACGCGCGGATCGAGACGGTCGCGAGCTCGCCCATGTTCCGGAAGGCGTTCGCGACGTCGCGGGTGCTGATCCCGGCGGCCGGCTACTACGAGTGGACGGTCACCGAGACGGGGAAGCAGCCGCACTTCATCTACGAGCCCGACGCGGCCCTCGCAATGGCGGGGATCGTGGCGGCGTGGCCGGACCCGTCGAAGGCGGAGGACGATCCGGAGAAGTGGCGGCTGTCGACGGCGATCATCACCCGCGACTCGCATGTGGCGCCGGGTGAGGTTCACGACCGGATGCCGGCGTGCATCACGCCGGACGGTTACGACGACTGGCTCGGCGGGCACCTCGACGTCGACGCGCTGATGCAGCTCCTTGACCGGGAGTCGTTCGCGGTCGCGCACGACCTCGAGCACTACGAGGTGTCCCGCGACGTGAACAGCGTCCGCAACAACGGACCACACTTGCTCGACCCGCTCCCTCCCGTCACGGAAGGCTAGGCGGGTGGCCTTCGATCCGTTGACGGGTGCGCCGGCCGCGGCAGACGGTTATCCGCAGCTTGGGTCCGTGCACAAGAACGGCGATCGCCGGTTCGGTATTGCGGGGGCGCGGTCTCAGGTCCTTGCCGATCGTGGGACGCCGATGCTGTCGAGCCTGTATCACTCGACGGTCACTGAGCATGTCGGGTTGGTGCGGGTCGGAGACGAGCTGCGGGTGGAGTGGAACGGCACTCACTGGTGGGCGTCGTCGCCGGCCGGTGCAGTCGGCCGGCTCTCCTGGTCGAAGGGCCTGCGGACCGACGCGACCCACGTCCGAGAAGGGCGGAGTCCGTACGACTTCAACTCCGGCACTCTGCTGGTGCAGAGCGTCACGGTCGACCGGGAGGGCGCCGTGGTCGACTGCGGCGGCTATGTCGTCCCGGACGGCCACGATCCGTCCGAGTGGTCGACGTCGACGCCGAACGAGTCAGGGCGAGAGCTGCGCATCACACTGGATGCTGCTGCGCCCGGCGAGGCGGCGGGGGCGGAGCCGCCGGCGCCTCGATCGTTCCTTCGCCGGCTCCTCGGACGCGATCGCTGACGGGAGCGATCAATCTCGTGGACACGTCCAGCCTGCGGTGGGAGGGTGAGGGCATGTCGAAGCCTCGGACCAAGCTCGCGCGTGCCGCGCTGATCAGTAACGGCATGGTGTGGTTCGGGCTGTCGCTGATGCTCTTCTCCATCGCCGGCGAGCAGACTTACGCGGCCTTCAACGGCACCTGGTTGAACGTGCTCGGGTGGTCGCTGATCGTCCTCGTCGCCGCGGGCCTGGCCGTCGTCGGTGTGATCGAGAACCGGAACATCCGGGCGGGGAAGAAGTACAAGCCGCGTCCTCGTAGCTGACTCCCGCTCGAGCGCGCGGCCGTTCCACGTGCTCGGGTGGGGGGGTCGAGGGGGCTCTCCCCCTCGTGGGCCGGCACTGCCGGTCCGCCGCTCCCATCGGCGCCGGGTGCGACGATGGGAGCATGTGGGAACTGGCACACCGGACGCGCGCTGAATCGGCATCGACGGTTGTGCAGAGCAACGCGGCGACGTCGGCCGCGGCGATCGCGGAAGTGCGCGCTGCGATCCCGGAGGATCACGTCATCCTCTACGTGCTCCGGCTCGCGGACGACTCGGCGTAGGGGTTCAGGCCGTCCCGGCGAGGAGGGCGACGGCCGCTGCGGAGAAGAGGACAACGGCCGCCACGAGAGCGCCGCGGGCTCGGGCGCGCTTGTCGACCGCGACCTCGGACAGCTGCGCGGAGTGGAGCTCGGAGTCGCGATACAGCGGCACGACACCGGCGGCGACGAGCGCAGCAGCCGTCACGGCCAGCAGCAGAGCGATCACGTCCCACATGCCGACCAACTTACTCAGCCGCGGGGGCGGCGCTGCGGCGGGGGGTGCGTTGCGCGGCCGTCGTGACGACGGCGGTCGCGCGGGTGAGGTTGGGGCCGATGGCGTCGGCTTCGAGCACGCGGCCGGTGCGCCGGTTCTCACCTTCGCCCCAACTGACGGTGCGCTCGTAGCCGACGACGATCACGCCGTCTCCCTTGTGGAGGGAGGCGAGCACGTGCTCGCCCAGCTCGAACTTCGCTTCCACGAAGTGCGTCGTCGGGGCCTCGTGCGGGGTCCACTCGCCGCCGCGGTATTCGCCGGTGTTCTCGATGACGCGCAGCTTCACGATCTGCACGCGGCCCGCCTGCACGGCTTCGGGGTCGGTGGCGAGGTTGCCGGTGATCGTCCTGGTGCTCATCTGTCGTCTCCTGCTCGTGCGGTTCGTGGGTCCCGTCGACGTCGACGGGCTCTCGGTCGCGGGCTCGGCCGCGGGGGTGTCTGTTGGGTCCTCGGCGGGCGGTTCGATCCCCCAGGATGCGAGCGCTTCGCGCCGGGTTATTTCGACAGGCGGCTCGGACAGCGCTCTGCGCTGTTCGAGCTCGGCGCGGGTGACGTGCTGCCCGGGTATGCGGCGTTCGTCGCCGTAGGCGGCGCGGTAGAGCCGGTCGGCGTCGTTCTCCAGCCGGTCCACCTCGGCCTGCCGGTCCGCGAATCCGGCGAGGTAACCGGCCCGGAACTCATCGCTCGGGATCTCGCCGCTCATGCGGCGTGCTTGTCGATGAGGTCGGGGCGGAATCCCGACCAGTGGTCCTGATCGCTGGCGACGACGACGGGGGCGGCGGAGTAGCCCAGCTCCTCCATGACGTACTCGAGCGCGGCGGGGTTGGTCGTGAGGTCCACGACGTCGTACTCGATGCCTTTCGCGTCGAGGGCTCGGTAGGTCGCGGTGCACTGCACGCACGACGGCTTCGAGTAGACGGTGAGCATCAGTCGGCCCACCCGTCCGACTCGTCGCCGCGGTGTGGGTCGTGCTCGTCGTTGAGTCGGGTCCAGGCGTGCAGCTCGGCCCACTTCTGGGCGGCGTCGTGGTGTCCTGCCTCGGTGAGGAGGTCGATGATCGGCGTCGCGCGCGCGCAGGTGAGCGTCGGGGCGATCGCTTCCGCGACGGCGGGGTCCGAGAGCGTGGCCGCGAACGTCGCCACGGCTGCCTGGTAGGTCGCCACCGCGTCGGCGGCCTGCTGCTGCTCGGTCATCGCTGGGCTCCTTCGGGGGTGTGGGCGTCGCCCTCGTCGTCGTCGGTCGCGTGCTG